>NZ_JAZGQA010000015.1:0-37559 GCF_048593855.1 Yersinia sp. 2542 StPb PI | reverse complement strand
ATTTATAAATCAGTTTGATCGCCAAGATCAGTGTGTCGTCTCGGTCATTGGCGCAGGTGTATCGGTTACTGGCATATAGTGTGGTTCTGCTGACAGACACCACTGTTGATAGCGCTGATAAAGTTGCTGATAGCGAGCAACCTGGCTGGCATCTGGTGTCAGAGTGCGCTCAATCTTACAGGCCATCTGACGCTGCGCAGCAGGGACATCGTGATATATTCCTGCGGCCACGGCGGCAAAAATTGCCGCTCCCAGCGCGCAACATTGATCAGAGGCAACAATTTGCAGCGGTCGATTCATCACATCGGCACAAACTTGCATGATAACCGGTGATTTACGCGCGATACCGCCCAATGCCAACACGTTCTCAACCGGAATATCCTGCTGTTCAAAACACTCCATGATAGCGCGCGCACCAAAAGCGGTTGCTGCGATAAAACCACCAAATAGAGTAGGGGCATCGGTTCCCAAATTCAGATCGGTAATAACCCCTTTTAAACGTTGATTAGCATTCGGCGTACGGCGGCCATTAAACCAATCCAATACCACTGGCAAGTGATCCAGTGAAGGGTTCTTTGCCCATTCAGCGGTGAGTGACGCGAGGAGGGTAGATTCAATCTGCTTTAACTGGGGTTGCAATTCGGGTTGTGCCAAGGCGGCCTGACGTAATGGCCAACTCAGTAAACGACTGAACCAGGCATACATGTCACCAAAAGCTGACTGACCTGCCTCCATACCAATCCAACCGGGTACCACACTGCCTTCAACCTGACCGCAAATACCGGCAATGGCGCGCTCACCCACCAACTTGTCATCGGCAATCAGAATATCGCAGGTGGATGTACCAATAACTTTGACCAAGGTATAAGGTTGAGCACCTGCGCCCACGGCACCCATATGGCAATCAAACGCGCCACCAGAGAGCACTACACCGGTCGGTAGCCCCAAACGCTCAGCCCATGCGGCAGTAATTAAACCCACCGGCCGTTCTGCCGTGTAGGTATCAGTAAACATAGGGTATTTAAGGTCGTCTACCAGACGGGTATCCAGTGCCGCCAGGAATTCACGCGGTGGCAATCCTCCCCATGATGGGTGCCATAAGCTTTTATGACCCGCGCTGCATCGCCCCCGTTGAATATCCTGTGGGGCGGTGGTGCCGGATAACAGTGCCGGTACCCAATCACACAACTCAATCCACGACACCGCAGCATCACGCACGGCGGCATCGGCGCGTGTCACGTGCAGGATTTTTGCCCAGAACCATTCAGAAGAGTAGACACCGCCAATATAGCGGGAATAGTCGGCAAATTCGCCACTGCGACATAAGCGATTAATCTCTTCCGCTTCTTCTATAGCCGTATGGTCTTTCCACAGCACAAACATCGCATTGGGATTATCTGCAAATTCAGGGCGCAGTGCCAATACCTGTCCTTGCTCATCAATCGGCGCGGGTGTTGAGCCCGTGGAGTCAACACCAATCCCGACGATTTGCAGGCGCTGCTCTTCTGACAGGCGGCTGACGACCTGACGGATCGCCTGTTCCATGGCTTCTATATAGTCCAGCGGATGATGGCGAAACTGGTTTTGTGCGGCCTGACAATAAAGGCCCTGCTGCCAGCGAGGGTAGTAGACAACTTCGGTATCGATCTCGGTGCCATGTTGACAATCTACCGCCAATACCCGGACGGAATCGCTGCCAAAATCTAATCCGAGCGCTATAGCTTTATTGGTTGATAAAGGACGGTCCGCCGATACAACGCTGGTTGTCATAGTGGTTGCTCCTAACATTTGCAGAAAACAGGAATTCATTGCCAATAACCATAGGAGTGAGTGGCAGCAAGATGTGAGGAGCCGATGGCTGGAAGTATGTACTTTTCTGCTTCCTACAGTGTTTTTGTGATGTCAGTCAAAAGTTAGAGAGAGGTTAAATTTGCTGAATATATGGATAAATAAACTGTAATCCCTGGATGTGATAGCGCTCTACATTCTAAAGCATAATTAACGTTAAAACTGTCAGCGTCTTACCGGGTGTGGTGAGGTTAAGTGGCTTTTAATAAAGCATTCAACCGCACTAAAACTGAAAAATAACATTGATAACGTTTCCACTAAAAATCAGATGATTTGGGTGGTTGACGATTAAATAAACAAAAATCATCTCTTCCTACAAAAATAGTTCGGAGAACACTATGCATAAATTAACTAAGGCGCTGGCAGTGGTTGGGTTAGCGGCAGTTATGTCACATTCAGCTATTGCCGAAAGCATGAAGTTGGGTTTTCTGGTAAAGCAGCCTGAAGAACCTTGGTTCCAGACCGAATGGAAGTTTGCAGATAAAGCAGGGAAAGATTTAGGTTTTGAAGTGATAAAAATTGCAGTGCCCGATGGTGAGAAAACCTTGAATGCTATCGATAGCCTTGCCGCCAGTGGTGCGAAAGGCTTTGTTATCTGTACACCAGACCCGAAACTGGGGCCGGCCATCGAGGCGAAGGCGCGCAGTTATAACCTGAAAGTGATCGCAGTAGACGACCAATTTGTGAATGCCAAAGGCAAACCGATGGAAAGTGTTCCATTAGTCATGATGGCGGCGACCAAAATTGGTGAGCGTCAAGGACAGGAACTGTGGAAAGAGATGAGTAAACGCGGCTGGCAACCGGGTGAAACGGCGGTAATGGCGATCACCTCTGATGAACTGGACACGGCTCGCCGGCGTACCAGTGGGTCAATGGACGCGCTGAAAGCCGCAGGCTTCCCAGAAAAGCAAATCTATAAAGTACCGACCAAATCCAATGATATCCCTGGGGCATTTGATGCCGCCAACTCCATGTTAGTCCAGCATCCTGAAGTGAAAAACTGGCTGATTGTCGGCATGAATGACAACACCGTGTTGGGTGGTGTCCGGGCGACAGAAGGTCAGGGCTTTAAAGCACCCAATGTGATTGGCATTGGTATCAATGGCGTTGATGCAGTCAGTGAACTGTCCAAAGGCCAGGCTACCGGTTTCTATGGCTCTCTGTTACCAAGCCCGGATATTCATGGTTATAAAAGTATCCAGATGCTGAATGACTGGGTGACCAAAGGTGTTGAACCACTGAAATTTACTGAAGTGACTGATGTGGTGCTGATCACCCGGGATAACTTCAAAGTCGAGTTAGAGAAGAAAGGCTTGATGTAATTCCGCTATACCCAACGTCATGGGCGTGGCGGCTAACCCTCTGGCCGCGTCAAATTCGAAGGGTATACACGCTATGGCGCACGGGGGCAGGCTACGGCTTGCCCCAATGGACCACACAGACAGGTGGTACCGTGCGACCCAAACTTTATAAGGAAGCCATCATGTCAGCACTCCATTCTGCGTTACAAGCCGAGCTGGAAGCCGAACAGTCACCTTATCTGGCTTTTTGTGGCATTGGAAAAAGTTTCCCCGGTGTTCAAGCGCTGGATGATATCAGTTTTACCTGTCAGGCCGGCCAAATCCATGCCCTGATGGGAGAGAATGGCGCGGGGAAATCAACCTTGTTGAAAATTCTCAGCGGTAACTACTCACCGACTCAGGGTGAAATTCACATTAAGGGCAAAGTAGCTAATTTTGCCAATACCACCGATGCGCTTGATGCCGGTGTCGCTATCATTTATCAGGAACTGCATTTGGTGCCGGAAATGACAGTGGCAGAAAATATCTATCTGGGCCAATTGCCTACCAAGATGGGCATGGTTGATCGCAAATTATTGCGCTATGAATCCAGTTTGCAGCTCTCACATTTGGGGCTGGACATCTCCCCCGATACCCCACTGAAATATCTCTCCATCGGCCAATGGCAGATGGTGGAAATTGCCAAAGCGCTGGCCCGTAATGCCAAAATTATTGCTTTTGATGAGCCGACCAGTTCGCTCTCTGCCAGAGAGATAGAACAACTGTTCCGGGTGATCCGAGAATTACGCGCCGAAGGGCGGGTCATTTTGTATGTATCACACCGGATGGAAGAAATCTTTGCACTGAGTGATGCCATTACGGTGTTTAAAGATGGCCGGTATGTGCGCACGTTTGACGATATGACCCAGGTGAATAACGACTCGCTGGTACAAGCCATGGTTGGGCGCAATTTGGGTGATATTTATGGTTATCAGCCGCGTGAAATAGGGCCAGAGCGCCTGACATTGCAAGAGGTGAAGGCGATTGGGGTGAAATCGCCAATCAGCCTGACCGTCCATCAAGGGGAGATTGTTGGCCTGTTTGGTTTGGTGGGGGCGGGGCGCAGTGAATTACTGAAAGGGTTGTTTGGTGGCACCAGGCTTAGCAGTGGTCAGGTTTTGCTGGATGGCAAGCCACTGACGATTCGTTCACCCATCGATGCCATCACCGCCGGGATCATGTTATGCCCAGAAGACCGTAAAGCCGATGGCATTATTCCGGTTCATTCGGTACAGGACAATATCAATATCAGTGCACGGCGCAAAACACTGACGGCTGGCTGTTTGATCAACAACCGCTGGGAGCAGGAGAATGCGGTACTGCGTATTCAGTCTTTGAATATCAAAACACCCAGCCCTCAACAACTGATTATGAATTTGTCCGGCGGCAACCAGCAGAAAGCCATTTTGGGCCGTTGGTTATCCGAAGATATGAAAGTGATCCTGTTGGATGAGCCAACTCGAGGTATCGACGTTGGGGCTAAACATGAAATCTATAACGTGATTTATCAACTGGCGAAACAGGGTATTGCGGTGCTGTTTGCGTCCAGTGATTTGCCAGAAGTTCTTGGGCTGGCTGACCGAATCGTGGTGATGCGGGAAGGGGCAATCTCTGGTGAGTTAGACCACGGTTCTGCCACTGAAGAACAGGCGTTAAGTCTGGCGATGCTACGCACCCCGAATATTGCTACTGATGCCGCGTCTGCGGTTGCTTGATTGTGAAGGAGTTATCCATGTCCAGCGTTACTTTGAGTTCTGATAAGAAGAACCCGGCATCAACCGAGTTAAAAGGTGGAGCACACAATAGTCAGTCGCAACCACCACAAGATACACCCGCTAAAAGTGGACTAGGACTATCCCGTATTTGGGATAGCTATGGGATGTTGGTAGTTTTCGCGGTGGTATTTATTGGTTGTGTGATATTCGTGCCTAACTTTGGCTCCTTTATCAATATGAAAGGGTTGGGGTTGGCTATCTCGATGTCGGGGATGGTGGCCTGTGGCATGTTGTTTTGTTTGGCATCCGGCGATTTTGACTTATCCGTCGCTTCAGTCATTGCCTGTGCGGGGGTAACGACGGCAGTTGTTATCAATATGACCGAAAATATGTGGCTGGGGGTGGGCGCCGGTTTGTTACTGGGCGCGCTATGCGGGCTGATCAATGGTTTTGTGATTGCCAGATTGAAAATTAACGCCTTGATCACCACGCTGGCGACGATGCAGATTGTTCGCGGCCTGGCCTATATCATCTCTGATGGTAAAGCGGTGGGTATCGAGGATGAGCGTTTCTTCGCATTGGGTTACACCAATTGGCTCGGTTTACCAGCCCCTATCTGGATTACCATTGCCTGTCTGGCCTTGTTTGGCTTCTTGTTAAACAAAACTACCTTTGGCCGCAATACCCTGGCTATCGGGGGCAACGAAGATGCGGCGCGCCTGGCGGGGGTGCCGGTAGTTCGCACTAAAATCATCATTTTTGTCTTATCGGGTTTGGTATCGGCGGCGGCTGGGATCATTTTGGCATCACGGATGACCAGTGGTCAGCCAATGACTTCGATTGGTTATGAGCTGATTGTTATCTCGGCCTGTGTGCTGGGGGGCGTGTCACTGAAAGGTGGGATTGGTAAGATTTCCTATGTTATCGCCGGTATCTTGATTCTGGGGACAGTGGAAAATGCCATGAACCTACTCAATATTTCTCCGTTCTCCCAATATGTGGTCCGTGGTTTGATCCTGCTGGCAGCGGTTATCTTCGACCGTTACAAACAGTTGGCTAAACGGACGCTATAAGTTGCACGGTGACAGAAAAGTCCATAAAAAGCCTATCTGGCTCACAGTTCTGTAATCACTATCGGGCAGCGTGAATTCTGCCCGATAAACTGAAATAAGCACATGCGTTTGCACGCCAATCAGATCAGGACTCCAAGGAGGCTAAATGTACCATCGAATGGTTCAGGAACCGCAACCCAATCCCTTGTTACCCGGCTATACCTTTAATGCCTATCTGGTAGCAGGATTAACCCCGATTCTGGCCGATGGACCACTCGATTTTTTTATCGATAGGCCAGGCGGCATGAAGGGCTATATCCTGAATCTGACCATTAAGGGACAAGGTAAGATTTTTGATGGTGAGAATACCTTTTACAGCAATCCAGGTGATTTGCTGCTCTTTCCCCCTAAGGCATCGCACTATTATGGTCGCTCACCGAACAGTGATTGTTGGTATCACCGTTGGGTCTATTTCCGGCCACGGGCATACTGGGCGGACTGGTTGGAGTGGCATAGCAAAACGCATGAAGTTGGGCGGTTATCTTTGCCTAACAACAACTTATTACTGGAATTTGATCGCCTGTTTGCCAATATTGAACAGACGCAAAAATCAGGACGGCGTTTTGGCGAAGAGTTGGGTATGAATCTACTTGAGCGCTTACTGCTGCGCGCAATGGAAGAAGATCCTCTTAGTCCACAACGCATTATGGACCCTCGAGTGATTGAAGCGTGCCAGTTTATTACCGGCAATTTAGCCGGTGAGCTGCGCATTGACGAAGTTGCACGTCATGTTTGCCTGTCTCCGTCACGTTTGGCACATCTGTTTCGTGAGCAAGTTGGTATCAATATATTGCGTTGGCGTGAAGACCAGCGGGTTATTCGGGCTAAGTTATTACTGCAAACCACGCAAGAGCCGATTGCCACTATTGGTCGCGTGGTGGGTTACGACGATCAACTCTATTTCTCCCGCGTTTTTCGTAAGCGTGTTGGTGTTAGCCCCAGTGATTTCAGGCGTCGTAGCATTGAAACCAACTACCCGCAACGCAGCCTCCGACAGCCAGAATGGCGAGATAATGCTGAGGCCATTGTGCGAATTTAATCTCGCCACTGACATTCAGCCAAAAATTACCTCTTGTCGCGGGAATCATCATGGTGTCAAATCGATTGAACGACTGATATCAATTGGCAAATAGGCTGCGCGAGAGGAAATATAATGGCTGAAAAAATCAAAGTGGGTTTACTGGGCTATGGTTATGCCAGCAAAACGTTCCATGCGCCGCTGATTATGGGCACTCCGGGGCTAGAGCTGGCAGGGGTTTCCAGTAGTGATGCCAGTAAAGTACATGCTGACTGGCCGACAATGGCGGTGGTTTCTGACCCCAAAACGTTATTTGATGATCCTTCAATCGATCTTATCGTGATTCCAACCCCGAATGACACTCACTTCCCGCTGGCTCAGCAAGCACTGGCTGCCGGTAAACATGTGGTGGTGGATAAACCGTTTACCGTGACACTGTCACAAGCAAATGAATTGAAGAAACAAGCAGATGAGGCCCACTTATTGCTTTCAGTATTCCATAATCGCCGTTGGGACAGTGATTTCCTGACGCTGAAAACACTGCTGGCTGAAGGCTCACTGGGGAATGTTGTCTATTTTGAATCTCATTTTGACCGCTATCGCCCGGAGATCCGCCAGCGTTGGCGTGAACAAGCCGGTGCGGGCAGTGGCATTTGGTACGATTTAGGTCCACATCTGTTGGATCAGGCGCTACAACTGTTTGGTTTGCCACAGACGCTAAATGTTGATTTAGGGATGCTGCGCCCTGGTGCGCAATCTGTTGATTATTTCCACGCGGTTCTTAGCTATCCGGGGCAACGAGTGGTGTTACACGGTACGGTGTTAGCCGCAGCAGAAACTGCGCGTTATATCGTGCACGGCATGCAGGGGAGTTACATCAAATTTGGTCTGGACCCACAAGAGGACAGGCTGAAAGCGGGTGAACGTTTGCCACAGGCAGATTGGGGCTACGATATGCGCGATGGAGTAGTGACACTGTCACATGATGGCATCCTCGCTGAAAAACCACTACTGACGTTGCCGGGTAATTATCCTGCTTATTATGCGGGGATCCGTGATGCCATTTTAGGTACTGCTGCCAACCCAGTACCCGTCTCGGAAGCGATAAAAGTAATGGAATTGATTGAACTGGGCATTGCCTCTGATCAACAGAAAAAAACGCTGCCGGTATCGCCAGCAAGCTGATTTTGCTGCTAAATACGCTTATTTGATAGAAACGATAGCCAAAGTCACTGGCGTTGCAGGTAGGCTGCCAGCAGATTTGAACACTGCTGGCAGCGGCCTCACCGAGGCAAGGCCTAAGGATGGGCGGCACAACGCAAACAGCTACCCCCTCTGCAACGTCAAGAACCAAGGTTATATTGAAGGAATACAGTGGCATGTCATGGTTACAACGCTTACGGATAGATAAATTTTTATTAGTGCTGATTCTGGTCGTTATTATTGCTTCTATTTTCCCCTGTGAAGGGGAAGTTAAGGTGTGGTTCGAACATCTGACGACTGCGGCCATTGCATTATTATTCTTTATGCACGGTGCCAAGTTATCCCGCGCCGCCATAGTTTCAGGCATGGGGCATTGGAAACTGCATCTGGTGGTGTTTCTCAGCACGTTTGCCTTATTCCCGCTGTTAGGATTGGGAATGAATGTGTTGGTACCCGGCGTGTTAACACCAACGCTGTATCTGGGTTTCCTCTATTTGTGCGCGTTACCTGCCACGGTTCAGTCAGCTATTGCCTATACCTCTGTGGCGGGAGGTAACGTGGCGGCGGCAATTTGTAGCGCCTCGGCATCCAGTATTTTGGGGGTTTTCCTGTCACCGCTGCTGGTGGGCATGTTGATGCACACCCAAGGGGGTGATACCGACACGTTGCATGCGATAGGTTCTATTATCATGCAACTGATGGTGCCATTCATTGTTGGGCATTTATCGCGCCCACTGATAGCTAAATGGGTTGAGCGCCATAAAAAACGGGTTAATATCACTGACCGGTCATCCATTCTATTAGTGGTGTATGTCGCGTTCAGTGAAGCCGTGGTTCAGGGGATTTGGCATCAAATCGATGGTTGGTCACTGCTGGCAATTCTGGTCTGTTCGATGGTGCTATTGACACTGGTATTAGTCATTAACACCATGGCAGCCCGCTGGCTGGGCTTCAATACTGCCGATGAAATCACCATTGTGTTCTGCGGATCGAAGAAGAGCCTCGCCAATGGTATCCCGATGGCTAACGTGTTGTTTCCCGCCTCAGTAGTCGGTGTGATGGTATTACCCTTGATGATATTCCATCAGGTTCAATTGATGGTATGTGCCGTCCTGGCACAGCGTTACGCGAAACGCGTCGCCAGAGAGCATGCCGAGGCGACTGAATCTTTGGCGTCGGCGGCGCGGGCAGAAACCAAGTAGCCGGTTGCGATCTGCAATAAAAAACGCCGGTACTGCTATGAAATACCGGCGTTTTTAGCTAATTCCTGACCGATTTAGCCACGGATTTTATCGCGCAGTGCCTGTTTTTCCTGTTCGGTGATAAATGCCATCGTCAGGCCATTTTGTTGTGCCTGGCGGATTTCTTGTGCTGTTAGGCCAGCAGCAGGTGCGGCAATGTGATATTCATTTGCAATTTCAATCCCCTGTACCGCTGGGTCATCGGTATTGATCGATGCCATCACGCCATGGCGCAGGAAGGTTGCCAGCGGGTGAGTGGCTAACGAAGAGACGGTGCTGGTCTGAATATTAGAGGTCAGACAGGATTCGATCCCAATGTTGTGTTCAGCCAAATAATCCATCAATTTGATATCTTCAATGGCTTTCACACCGTGACCAATACGTTCAGCACCTAACTCGCGGATAGCTTGCCAGATACTTTCCGGGCCAGCGGCTTCACCGGCATGGACGGTAATACGCAGGCCCGCATCGCGCGCGCGATTAAAGTGACTGCGGAACAAACCGCCAGGGAAGCCCAGTTCGTCACCGGCCAGATCCAACGCAGTAATCCCCTCGCGATGTGCCAATAAACCATCAAGTTCTTGCAAACAAGCTTGTTCACCAAAAGTGCGGCTGAGGATCCCTATCAGGCGGATATCAATATCAAAATCACGACAACCGGACTGCACCCCATCAATGACGGCCTCGACCACACCGGCAACCGGCAATTGGTGTTTCATTGCCATATAGAAGGGTGAAAAGCGCAGTTCGGCATAATGCAAACCGGCATTAGCGGCATCTTCGACATTTTCGTAGGCCACACGGCGGCAAGCATCAAGTGAGGCCAAAACCGCAACCCCCCAATCCAGCTTTTGCAGGAAGCTGACTAGATCTGGCTCAGTTTTAGTGATTTGTACATGCGGGCGCAGTTCGGCTAGCTCATCAGCCGGTAGGGCCAGATTAAATTGGCGACCCAGGTCCAAAATAGTTTGCGCACGGATATTGCCATCAAGGTGGCGGTGAATGTCGGTCAGGGGGAGGCGGGGATCAATCATGCTGTGCACTCACTTTTTATCAGAAGTAGATTCTTGTAGGTAAAGTGCAGAACATTATAAAAACAAATGAATGAAAATATCCACTGCGTTGCATAAAAAAGTGACATAAATCACGAATTGATATGGGCGGACAATATCGCCCGCCCATGACGCCGGCTTTAATTTCAACTATTTATTGCGATTCAACTGCGACCAATCTTTTTTCAGTTCGTACTACCAGCAGATAAGTGAGGATAAATGACAGGCCGAGTGACAAGGTGACACCCAATAGGATGTAGATAAAGTAAGGGCCAATATAGGCCGGTAAGCTGAATATACTTGATAAAATATAGCCGTACAGCCTTACGCCGAAAAAGGCGATAAATGCAGAGGCAATCGAGCTGCTTATCGTCGTGGCAATAAAGGCTTTTTTGTATTTAGTTAACACGCCAAACAGTGCGGGCTCTGTAATGCCCAATAAGCCAGAAACGGCGGCAGACAGCACCACGGTTTTTTCTTGCCGGGTTTTGACATGGAAATAGATAGCAAATGTTGAACCCGCAATGGCCATGTTTGCCATAAACATCATTGGCATTAACATATCAAAACCTTTGTCGGTAAAGTTTTGCAATGCAATGGGGGTCATGGCGTGATGCATTCCGGTAAGAATAGCAATCGGGCGAATGGCACCGACGATAAAACCAGCAAATACCGATGAGATATCAAATAATCCCTGAATACCGAATGCCAGTAGTTTGCCTAAATAAATGCCGGCTGGGCCGATAAACGTCAATGAAACCAATGCGGTGATAAAAAGGGTTAGCGTTGGGGTAAATACTGTTTTCAGCACATCGGGCATAATTTTATCGACCCAACGGTGAATATAACTCAGCGCCAGAATTGAGAAAATAACGGGAATAACACTGGCAGAATAGTTAAATACCGATACCGGCACGATATCCATAAAATAGATGACACTCACCGCGCCCGGGGTATGAGTGGCCAGCGCTTTGGCGGCATCAATGAGTGTGGGATACATCAGGCAGGCTGCCACCGCTGCCGCCAGATATTCATTAGTTTTAAATATCTTAGCCGCAGAAACAGCAAGGAAGAACGGCAGGAAATAGAATACCCCGCTGGCAATTAAATCGATAATCATCACGGTGTCGCTTTTGGCTGAGATGATTTTTAAGGCGATCAACCCTGCCAGTAAGCCTTTAATCATCCCCGCCCCGGCAATCGCCGGAACGATAGGGCCGAATACCCCAGAAACGGTATCCATAAACAGTGAAACCAGACTTTTCCGTGCTTTAGGTATTATTGCCGTAGTCGCGCTTGAGGGAACATTCTCATCAGGTGACATATTATCAACAATATCTTGATACCAGGCATTTACCTGTGGGCCGATAATGATCTGTACTTGATCACTTTGATTTTGCGCACCTAATACACCTGGCAATTGTTTGATTTTCTGCCATTCGACTTTACTATCATCAATTAAATCAAAACGCAGCCGTGTCATACAATGCCAGACTTTATTTATATTATCCTGACCACCGACCAGTTTAATTATTAACTGACATACCTCAGTCCTTCCCATAAAACCCTCGCACCTGAGCCATTATTTTTATTCACTGTGAATGATAATAAGTTTACTGAAAGTTAAAAACAAACCAATAAAGCATGGGTTACATCACATTATTCGATGGTTAGGGTGTTCTTAGATGCTTTTTCTATTAATTGGTATGGTTTTTTGCGGTAATTTGCGTGATTCACGAACCAAAAAAAACATTTAAATTTTAGGTTTACAAGGTCAGTGTAAATAAGGTGAAATTAGCGAATACGTCATACGAATTTATTAATTCATGCATCATTGGTTGCCACGTTGAAGAGTCGCAATCTGAGTGTTGTAAAGGAGCATTGCATGCAACCCACGTTGATAACTGGCATTGAATGTCAGATAACCCGGCCTGATCGCCATAATTTAGTTGTGGTTAAGATTGAAACTAATAAAGGGATTGTTGGCCTGGGTTGTGCCACATTTCAGCAGCGTCCCCTTGCCGTTAAAGTGATGGTGGATGAATATCTCCGGCCACTATTACTGGGGCGTGACGCGAATAATATTGAAGACTTGTGGCAGATGATGATGGTCAATGCCTATTGGCGAAATGGGCCGGTGATCAATAACGCGATTGCCGGGATTGATATGGCATTATGGGATATTAAAGGCAAGCTGGCGGATATGCCGCTCTACCAACTGTTTGGTGGCAAATCTAAAGATGCTATTGCCACCTATAGTCATGCCGCCAGTGACTCACTGGATGGGTTGTATGTTGAGGTGGATAACTTGCTGGCGCAAGGTTATCGGCATATCCGCTGCCAGTTGGGGTTCTATGGGGGGAATGCTCAGGATCTGCACGCGACCCGACAGCCAACAATCGGCGCATACTACGATCAAGACCAATATATGGATAACACGTTGGCGATGTTTAAAGCGCTACGCGAAAAATACGGCAATCAATTCCATATTTTACATGATGTGCATGAGCGCTTATTCCCACAACAAGCGGTTCAATTTGCCAGGCAGTTAGAAGCTTATCGCCCTTATTATATTGAAGATATTTTGCCGCCGAATCAGAACGAATGGCTGGAACAGATCCGTAATCAAACAGCGGTACCACTTGCTACGGGTGAATTATTTAACAATCCGGCAGAGTGGAAAGACTTGATAATCAATCGCCGGATCGACTTCCTGCGTTGTCATGTATCACAGATTGGCGGAATAACCCCGGCATTAAAACTTGGGAGCTTCTGCCAGAGTTTTGGGGTTCGCCTGGCATGGCATTGCCCGCCAGATATGACACCGATTGGTGCTGCGGTTAACACCCATTTAAATATCTATTTGCACAATGCAGCAATTCAGGAGTTCGTGGCCTATCCGGCCAATACCCTGAGTGTATTTCCGGGCGCCGTTCAGCCGACAGAAGGCTATTTGTACCCAATTGAACAGGCGGGGATAGGTGTTGATTTTGATGCTCGTTTAGCCGATGAATTCCCGGTTGTTTATCGGCCTCATGAATGGACACAAAGCCGTTTGCCGAACGGAACAATTCATACACCATAGTGGGTCTGAGCGGATTCAGCTCTGGCGGAACTTTAGGTTATCCTGATTAAACGGAATAATATAGGTGCAGGAATAGTCGATATCCACGATATCACTGAATGTGTATACGCGGCCATCCTGCAAAATGCCTCGGTTCAGGATATGCATGGCGGCAATGCCTTTTTTGCATCCAAGCAGTTCAGCTTGTTCTTTATTGATATTAATCGCCTGATAATGGGTTAATGCATGGGACAGGCGATAGCCTTTGCTGAGAATATATTGCTGTATCGAGCTTTCAATGACTTTTTGGTTCAAATCAGGGAAAGCGGCGACTGGCATGCGCGAATTTTCGATTTGAACCTTACGATTATCAATGTAACGCAAACGTGAGAATGCCCAGATAAAATCATCCGCGCTAAGGTTAAAGATCTGTTGTTCTTCATTATCAGGGCGGCGTTTATGCAGATTAATTAAACGAAAACTGATTTGGTTAAATTTCTTTTCGGTAATTGAATTATATACCAGCGGATTATTACCCACGCCGGGATTAATGAAGATCCCGGCACCTTGCACCATATGCACGGCACCAATGGCTGCCAGCTTCTCTAACGCTTTACGTATGGTAAAACGTGACACGCCATATTCCTCTGCTAACTGGCGTTCCGGCGGCAATTTCTCAGGTAATTTCTCGCCAGACTGATACATTTTACTCAGCAAGTCCTGAGCAATAAATTCTTTCTTTTTCATTTGGTTGTCCAGCACAGATAAACCTAGCCGCGTGATAGTAGTATATCGATTATTGACGTTATCGGCAGCGGGAAAGATGAGATGGGGAGGGGGAGAAACGCCACTCAAGGCATCAAGTGGCGTAATACACGATACTGTTTTACTTAACTGTCGCTATTGTCCTGCAAAAAACGAATACCGTTAATCAGCTTATCCATACCGGCTTCGACCTTGCTGCGGGAACAGCCTACATTCAGACGTAAAAAGCCACGACCCTCTTCGCCATAGGTAAAACCGGGCATAATGGCGACTTTCTCTTTCTCAATCAGCACCTCTTGCAACTGATGGTCATCAATGTTCAAGGGGCGTAGGTCTATCCATGCCAGATAGGTTGCTTGCGGTGGCTGCCAGTTTAATGCCGGGAACGCCACATTAAGGCGCTGTGCCACATAAACCAGATTGGCTTGCAAATAACTGCGTAGCTCATCCAACCATGGTTGCGCCTGCTGGTAAGCCGCAATGTGCGCCACAATGGCCAGTACCGCCGGAGAGGATAGTCCATCACGGCCTTTCAACATTTGAGTGTAGATATCACGGGTTTCACTGTCACTGATAAAACCGTATGCACCCGTTAAGGCGGGGATATTGAATGTTTTGGAACCCGAGGTCAGCAGCGCCCATGGGGTCTGACCTACCTCACTCCAAGGGGTATGTACCTGATTGCCCCAGGTCATATCCATATGGATCTCATCGCTGATAACGCGAACCTGATGGCGTTCACACAGTTCGGCCATTTGCGCCAGCTCTTGTGGTGTCCAGACTTTCCCTGTTGGATTATGCGGACTACACAACAGCAGCACTTTCGTCTGTGGCCGCGCCAACAGTGCCTCCAGATGTGCCATATCACATTGCCACTGGTTATCTACTTTGTGCAGCGGGCAGCTAAGTAGCTGGCGCTGATTAGCGAGAATGACTTTATAGAAGGCGTCATAGGCTGGGGTGTGGGTAACGACGAAATCACCGGGAGCAGACCAACAGCGGATTAGCTGAGCGACCATATAGATAACTGACGGGCCGTAGACCGCCATTGAGGTATCGATATGACAATGAAACCGTTGCAGATACCAATGACGAATTGCACCAAGGAAATCTTCATGCTGCCAGCGGCTATAGCCCAACACACCGTGGGCTATCCGCTGATTCAGCGCTTGCAGAATCACCGGTGCGGTAGGGAAGTCCATATCAGAAATGGTAAAAGGCAACAGGTCAGCAGCACCAAAACGGTCTGCAATATAATCCCATTGGGTACACCAAGTGCCGTGACGATCGACAGGCGTGGAGAAATCAAACATCAGCATCTCGCTTATCAAATATACCCTTGGTCCTTGAAGTTGCGGCGAGTTTCGGCACCTGTTACTCGGCCCATCCCTGGGCCTCAGGCGAGGCCGCTGCAAATCACGCTCAAATCGATTCCCGACCGATTTTTCATGTGCTGTGGCCTACCTGCAACGCCAATAACCTTGGGTATAATTTTTCATGTAACTGGTATTTAGGTAACGGCGCTTAGCGAATTACCGTCCTAAGGCGTCGCAAACTGAGTACTGCTTATCAGTGAGTCTAATTCATCTTTCACCGATTGCACTTGTGGACCAATAACAACTTGCAGATTATGGTCATTCAGTTGAATAACGCCAATGGCGCGGTTGGCTTTTAACGCCTCTTTATCCACCAAATTCATATCTTTAACGGACATCCGCAAGCGAGTAATACAGTTATCCAACGAGACAATGTTATCTGCACCACCCAGCGCATGAAGAATAGCAGGGGAGTTATAACCGGATTTACCGGTTGCAGCGCCATAAGTGGCTTTTTCTGCATTGCTGCTAGCGGTGGTTTCGCTTTCACGGCCTGGTGTTTTGATATTGAAGTGCTGAATAGCAAAACGGAAAATCATGTAGTACGCCACGAACCAGATCCCGGCAACCACTGGCACCCAATACCATTTAGTCGCAGTGCCATGCAGAATACCAAATACCACGAAATCAATAATATTACCGTCGGTATTACCAATGGTTACACCCAGCAACGCCATCACAGTAAAGCCCAAACCGGTCAGGATCGCATGGATCAAATACAGGAACGGTGCTACAAACAGGAACAGGAACTCAATCGGTTCGGTGGTACCTCCAATCACACAAGCCACAACACCAGAAATCAACAACCCTTTAATTTTATGTCGGTTTTCAGGCTTGGCACAGTGATACATGGCTAGCGCCGCACCCGGCAGGCCACCGAGGAAGGCGGGCATTTTGCCTTGAGACAGGAAGCGAGTCGCACTTTCTGAGAAGCCGGTGGTGGTTGGACAAGATAACTGAGCCTGGAATATTGTCAGTGCACCACTCACGCTGTGACCACAAACATCCATGGTTCCGCCCGCTTCAGTAAAGCGGATCAATGCCACCAAAATATGGTGCAGGCCGAACGGCAGCAATAGACGTTCGCCACTGCCGAAAATCATCGGCCCGAACATGCCAGCACCGTTAATCAGGCGACCCAGCCCGGTGATACCGGCGGCGAAAAATGGCCAGATCAGCGGGATCAACAACCCCACCAGCCCGAGCACTACCGTCGTCACTATCGGCACAAAGCGAGTACCGCCAAAGAAGGCTAATGCATCAGGTAAACGAATGGTGTTGAAGCGTTCATGCAGTAAATAAACAATGACCCCGACAATTACCGCTCCCAGAATCCCGGTGTCGATCGACTGAATACCTAGAATATTTTGAATATTATGGGTTTTCAGGACTAATGGATCGGTGGTTGGCAACACACCGCTGGTGGTGAGGTAAAAGTTGGTCGCCAGATTCAGCACGGCAAAGCCGACGAAACCAGAGAAGGCGGCTACGCCCTTATTTTCGCGCGCCATACCCAGCGGGATAGCAATGGCAAACATTACGGGCAGGAAACTAAAGGCAAATGAACCCACCTTGCTCATCCAGGTAAATAGTAGCTGGAAGGCAGGATGACCAATTACCGGTAATAGGGTGATGACATCTTTACTGCTGAGTGAACTGCCGATACCCAGCATGATCCCACAGAAGGAGAGCAAGGCGACCGGCAGCATGAAGGTTTTCCCTAAACTCTGGAAAAACTCCCACAGCGTAATTTTTTGTTTTTTTACCGCTGACATAGTGACTCCTGTTTTTCAAAACGCCTGATGTTAAAAATGTCTGCTCTAACCACCGCGGTTCTTAATACGGTGTGTTTATCGCTAAATGGCGACTATTTCGCCTCCCTGTCTGGAGGTTAAACAAGATAAAACGTTTAACCCAGATAATATGAGTGATGTGTCACAATTACTGATGCTACTTCTGTATTAGAGTAAATCATCAGATTAAACGTTTAACTTGGCTTGTTTATCAGCGGGTATGACCATTAAAAAAATCACAATTACCGATGTGGCTAAGTTTGCCGGCGTCTCAGTGGCGACAGTTTCATTAGCTATAAGTGGCAAAGGGCGTATCTCTGGGGCAACCGCTGACCGGGTCAATCAGGCAATCGAACAGTTAGGTTATGTGCGAAACCGCCAGGCGGCACAATTACGCGGTGGCGAGTCCGGGGTGATTGGCTTGATTGTGCGCGATATCGGCGATCCATTTTATGCCGCAATGACGGCGGGTTTGAGTGAGGCGATTGAGGCAGAGGGCAAATTGCTGTTTCTGACGCAAAGTGGTCGGGAGGGCAAAGGTCTATTGCGTTGCTTCGATACACTTATCGCTCAGGGTGTTGACGGCTTGGTCCTCGGCGGGGGAGCCAAACGTGAGATGGGATTGCAGGAGAAGGCGGCAGAGCATGATATCCCATTGATTTGCGCGGCACGGTCGAATGTGTTGGAAGGTGTGGATGTCGTGCGCCCTGATAATATGCAGGCGGCTAAAATGGCCACTGAGTTTTTGATTGGCCGTGGTCACCGGCAAATTGCCTACCTTGGCGGGCACTCGCATTCATTGACGCGGGCAGAGCGCTTGGGAGGCTTCTGCGCCACGTTGGTTCAATATGGCCTGCCATTCCGTTCTGAATGGGTGGTTGAATGTGACGGGCAACAGCAGGCGGCGGCAGATGCGGCAGAAGAGCTGCTACGTTATCACCCCAATGTCAGTGCCATCATTTGTCATCAGGCATCAGTGGCATTGGGGGCTTACTTTGGTATCTTACGCACCGGTCGGACTATTGGTAGTGCTGGTGTAGACACCTATCTGGATCAACAAGTGGCACTGATTGGTTTTGGTGACGTGCCGGCAGCCGAATTAACCGAACCACCACTCACCTTTATCACCAGTTCCGCCAGAGAAATTGGTTACAGTGCCGGGCAGCGGTTACTCCAGCGAATTGCCGGTGTTGACCTGCAACTGCAAAATGTCATATTACCGCCGGTATTGATCCGCCGAGGGTCTGCTTGATCATGCCTGATCTTGGGGGTTATTCATTAACGCCAAAGCATCGACATCGCCCGCGGTAATCAGATGCAGGTTGCGGCTGATATCTTCTATCGGCCAGTCCCACCATGCAATAGCCTCGAGTTTAGCTATCGTTGCTGGTGGGAAGCGGCTCTTAATCACGATTGCCGGGTTGCCCCCCACAATGCTATAAGCCGGTACATCACGCGTCACTACCGCTCGTGATGAAATGATGGCACCATTGCCGATGGTCACACCTGGCATGATAAGTACGTCATAACCAATCCAAACATCATTTCCAACGCAGGTATCGCCTTTATAGGGCAGTTCATCCATTGATGGCGTGACGCGCTCCCAACCATTGCCAAAAATATTGAAAGGATAAGTCGAAATACCTGAAATTTTATGATTGGCGCCATTCATGATGAATTGAACCCCGCGTGCCAGCGCGCAGAATTTGCCAATAATCAGTTTGTCACCAATAAACGGGTAGTGATAGAGCACGTTGCGCTCGAAGTTTTCCGAATCTTGTGGATCGTCGTAATAGGTATAATCCCCGATAATAATATTCGGGTTGTTCGTTGTATTTTTGATAAAGCAAACCTGCGCAAAGCCTACCATGGGGTGCTTGCAGTCGGGGTTGGGGCCGGTCATAAGTTTATCTGTCATTGCAACTTCCTGCGTACTGCGTGGACCCAGAGATAAAAAAACGGAGCCATCAGGCTCCGTTCTATGTGTTATTGCTGCAACTTATTACAACAACTATTGTGCCGGAACCGCAGGTTCTGCTGGGGTTGCTGGCATATCTTCTGGTGCGCTGTCGGTGTCTTCTTCAGCAGGTGCCCCGCCAAACATACCAAACAGGCCAACAAACTCTTGCAGTGACATTTTCTGACCATTCAAATTGACCTGATTATCAGCAAAATGGAAGCTGCTGCTGATAACATCATCTTTGGTGGTGGTCAGTTTAAACATCTGGCCCATAGCGGCAATGCCTTGAACCTGTTGTTGTGCCAGCTTCTGAGCTTCTTCCGGGCTGTAGCCTTGCAGGCGTGCGGCCTGGGTCGTCAACTCAGTTGCCATTGCCATCGGGATAGTCAGGGTTGCGTCAACTTTCTTCACTGACTGCGCTAACAGGGGTTCAGCACTTGCTTTAGTCTGCGCCGGATCAACCAAGTCGACATTCAGGGTAAAGGTACTTTCCCCTTTAGCGTTTTTCCAGCTCAGTGGCGCAATGCTCACGGTTGGATTGCCTTTTAACAGCCCTGGAAGATTGGCAATTAACATCTCAGTCATTTGCTCTTGATAGGCAACAGGATCGAGGTTTTCACCCGCCTGAACGGCTTTCAGCACTTGTTGATTATACGCGCTGGTGAACTGCTTCAGGTTTTGGCCATCAAGCTTGTCAAAGGCAAAGGCTAATTTACCGGAACCGAAATCATTACCCTGAATTTTTAATGCATCGAGGGTGTAGCTCAGTTTGCCGTTCAGGTCTTTATCCGTTTCACCCAATTGGGTATTAAGGTTAAAGCCAACCAGTGTTGCCATCTCTTTGCCATCAAGACTGAAACCAATTTGCTTGATAGCGACTTGTTGATCACCAATGCTGAGATCAAATTTACCCATTTTGCTGTCACTTTTCAGCGTCAGGCCCTGCACGCTGAATTGTTCCAGTTGGTCCCACTGATTTTTGCTGGTGAAGACGATATTCTCGCTGCTACCGCTCATCTTCACATTACGCATATCGCGCGAAACATCGGCATCAATGGTAGCACCAGAGAATTTCATGCTGGTGGTATTTTGCTGATAATCGATAGGAATAAAGGTAATGGCGGAAGAGGTATCACCGCTGTATGAAATGCGTGAATCCGCAGTAAACGGTGATTGGCCTTTGGTAACATCAAATAGCTTTTTCAATGCAGGGGTATTGGCAAGTTCGGTATGTACCGATGCCATGCTCGGGATCAAATTGAATTTCTTCAACTGCGCGAACGGGAATGGGCCGTGATCGATAGTTTCGATAAAAGCGATTTCATCACCGTCTTTTAACGCTTTTTCACCCACGACACTGCTATCTGCTTGCAGCACATAGCGAACCTGGCTACGGAACAAACCACGTTGGTAATCTGTATAGGCGAGTTTGACACCAGCTTTAGGCAGCAATGTTCTGATCTGCCCGTTTGCGGTGTTAACCAGTTCACCCATCCGTTGTTCAATCAGTTTGCCGGTATACCATGAGGCTCCAGTCCATGCTGCGCCAAGTACGACAATGACGCTGACAGCCACTAACGATTTTTTCATTGTTCTGTTCATCCTTTTCTAATACACCAAATTCACTATGTTGAACGCGGTAATGAGTTGCTGGTGAAAAACCACCCAAGAGAATGCCTGAAAAACAGTATTCACCAAATTAATATAGGCATAGATTAACCGGACACAAATATTATTGCGACGATAACTATCCTGAAACGGCAAGCGTGAGTTCTGTGTAATAACAAAACCCCGCCATTGCGACTATGGAATCTATCTATCACGACAGCAAAAAGCCAGTTATTGACAACAAAATGAGTGACTTCGTTCAGTCTGCGTTGTAAACACGCGCAATAGAGCCAATTCCTTGCACTGTAACCGGTGATTCATTCGCCGGGATAAAACAGGATTCGCCTGGTTGTAGGGTGATTTCCTGCTGCTGTTTTTTCAATATAGCCTGACCCTGAATACAAAACACAATTGCCGCGCTAGGTTGTGCTAACACTTGAGTCTCGGCCGTTACTGTATGCAGTGAAAAAGCAAAATCCTCAACTGGGATAGGGAAGGCCAGTTCGTTGCCTTGCTGTTTTGGCGTGGTCAGCAGAGTATCAGCCGGTTTGGGGATAAATTGCAGATTGGCCATCAGTTCGGGAATATCGATAAACTTAGGCGTCAGGCCTGCACGTAATACGTTATCGGAGTTTGCCATCACCTCTAGCGCCACGCCGTTGAGGTAGGCGTGCGGTGTTTCAGCATACAGGAACATGGCTTCACCCGGTTGCAGGGTCACGACATTTAGCAATAAGGGGGAGAACAAGCCGCTGTCATCAGGGTAAAAACGCGAGATACTGCGGATGGTATCCCAAGGTTCACCTAACTGGTTATTTAAGGCTGCTTTCAAAATTCCCAGCGCGAGCGTTTTTGGGTCGCCAGCCAAACTCAGTAAACTGGCAAACAGGGCCGCTAAGTGTTCAGTATCCGGTTCGCGCAGGAATGCGGCGATATCGGGATGCGCTGCCGCTAAGGGGTGGAGTAATGCCTGAATATCTTCCAGTGTACGGAAACCATTCATAGCCTGAAAGGGTGTTAGCGCATAGACCAGTTCCGGCTTATGGTTGGCATCTTTATAATTTCTTTCGGCAGCATCCAGTGGGATACCCGCCTGATTCTCTTTGGCAAAACCAATTTCGGCGGCGGTTTTACTGGGATGAACCTGAATCGATAACGGTTGTGCCGCACAAAGTACTTTGAACAGGAATGGTAGCTCACCAAAACGGTTGAAAACATCATGGCCCAGATTAGCATCGGGATCTTGTTCGATCACATCACGCAATGAATGCCACTGGCCGTTAGCATCTGCCACCTGTGAGCTGCTCTTCGGATGCGCGCCCATCCACAGTTCAGCCATTGGTTTCCCCTGTGGATTTGCTATGCCATAAAGCTGAGTGAGGGCGTCGGTACTGCCCCAAGCGTAGTTTTGCACTGCATTCTTCATCTTTTGCATGTTTACGTTCTGCCGTTTGTTAAGGGCCAAATTAAGGGTTACACACAAATCAGCTATTTTATATGACTAATCGCGCCTGACCCTGCCGCCCAATAAAATTGTCCCTTAGTAAACAATGGCGCTACGGGGGTTGCAAGTAGTAATCGGAGGGGGGGGGGCCAATTGAGCGAAAACGGGCACTACCGCCGTTTAATGTCGCGAAGAGGGCGTAACATCGACGCCCTTATTTAGGAAAGTGAGAAAACCGATAAGGTAAATACGGCGAAAATCACCGGGCAAAAGATAGCGCTTGCCCTTGCCATCCAGTGGTACGCAGGAATTGTTCCCAGGTTAAACTGGCCGGATTTACTTGTCGGCTCCAAAGCAGATCTCGCTCTTTACGGAAGTAACCGTACTCTACCGTATACTCAGCCATACCGATTACTTCATCCACTAATCCCCCAATGCTGGAAAATGTGGGGAAGTGTTGACACAGCTCCTCACGTGTAAACGCCGAGCTGTAGCGGGCTTTTTTCCCCGTCACACGGCTAAATGTTTCAACCATCTCTTTGGGTGAAATGATCTCCCCGATAACAGGCAAAGATTGGCCCGCGTACAGGTCCTTATCATCAAAAATCGCTAACACCGCTGGGCCGGTCGCTGTCAATGGGTCGACAAAAGGTGCGCAAAAATCTTCAGGTAGATAGAGAGGAAAGACTAAAGTATCTCCTTCCATTCGTGGCTGATAGAACTCAAGCAGATTAGTGTAAAAAAACGCCATGTAGATAAATGAACTGGTGACGGGCAGTGTACGAATGTAGCTCTCAACCCGGCTCTTATCAGTAAAGTGTGGCACCCACTTTTTCCCTTCGGTAATCTTTTCTACGTTTTCCAGACTAGAGAATACAATATGTTTTACCCCCGCTTCGACGGCGGCATCTGCTATTTGTTTACCTAACGCTGTTTCGTGTGTTTCCGCGTGGCTCGCCTGCGGCGTGATAGCGGGCGTCATTAGAAACGCGCCATATGCCCCTTTAAATGCTTGAACAAACGTCTCTTTATGGCCCAATTCTAGCGGTACTGCCATGAGTTCTGCCCCCTGAAGCGCCAGCTCTTGCGCTTCTGGGGAATCTACCCGCCGCGTTAACGCGCGTACTCGGTAGCGCTGACTCTCTAGTAGCGTGCGCACCACACTACGCCCTTGTTTACTCAATGCTCCCACAACTGTGATGAGTGGTTTGCTATTCGATAACATCAACTGTCTCCTGATAATCCCTACAACATGAACTTGCATTATGATGACGGCTGAGGGATAAGAGAAATCGATTGTTTTATATTAAGGAATCCACCAAATGGATACCACACGGATAGATCTAAACCTGTTGGTCACCCTGGAAGCTTTGCTTGCTGAACAGAATGTAACCAAGGCCGCAGCGCGACTTAATCTCAGCCAGCCCGCAGTTAGTGCGCAACTGAATCGCTTGAGAGAGGTATTTGACGACCCTTTGCTGGTTCCTGCGCGACGGGGGATGACGCCGACTGCAAAAGCGCTGGAGTTACTTACTCCGCTGCGTGCGTCTTTAGACCAACTGCGCCGCACGCTGCAATCGCACAAGGATTTTTATCCCGAGCGGGCTCAACTGACGGTCACCATTGCGGGTACTGACTACATACAGGCTGCGGTCGTCATGCCGCTGGTTTTGGCCTTACGGCAAAGATCACCGGGGGTCCGTATTGCCGTTCGTCACTATAATCCGAGCCAGTTGGAACAACAGTTGGCCAGTGGCGAAGTTGATATAGCGGTTATTACACAAGGTGCCTATCATGCGCGTCTAAGAGCACGCCATTTGTTCGATGAAACTTATGTACTCATCGGGCGGAAAGACCACCCGGGGCTTAGAGACAAGTTAACAATGGAAGATTTTACCCAACTAGAGCATGTCATTGTTTCACCTTCCGGGGGCAGCTTCACCACACCAATAGACGATGCTCTGGCGGCATTCGGATTTCAACGTAATGTTGTTATGTCGGCAGCGTCATTCCTTTTTGTTCCTGAGATAGTCGCCACTAGCGACCTTGTGGCTTTAATTCCACGACGATTGTGGCAAGTGCAGGGGCAATCGGATCGATTCACGATGGTTGAGGTTGGCTGGCTTGCGGAGCAATTTGATGTCAGCTTAGTTTGGCATGAGCGCAGTCATAGTCATGCTGGCCATGGTTGGATCCGAGATTTGATGGTTGAACTGAGTGGTCACAAGGATGAGTGCGCTAATTAGCAGTGTGTTTTAGCCGCAGGCTCGTTATGAGAATATTGATCACAAAATGATATAAATGCGAATCAATCGCATAAAGGTAACAGCAAATGTGCCATGATAGTGTCATGTCGCCAGTGAGACTGGTATGACATACCTCAACCGTTCAGTTCTACATGCTAAGGAGACCGTGATGGCGACCACCCGCAGTGAAAAAGACTCTATGGGGCCTATCGATGTACCAGCAAATCAATTATGGGGCGCACAAACCCAGCGTTCACTGGAACATTTCCGTATCTCGCAAGAAAAAATGCCGACGGCACTGATCCATGCTCTGGCACTGACCAAACGGGCAGCGGCGCAGGTCAACATGGATTTAGGGCTACTACCAGCCGAACGGGCAAAGGCCATCATGCGTGCCGCAGATGAAGTTCTGGAAGAGTGTCATCCGAGTGAGTTTCCACTGTCTATCTGGCAAACCGGGTCTGGTACCCAGACCAACATGAATATGAATGAGGTTTTGGCGAACCGTGCCAGTGAGCTGTTAGGCGGCGAGCGCGGAAACAATCGGTTAGTGCATCCTAATGATGATGTGAATAAAAGCCAAAGTTCAAATGATGTCTTCCCAACGGCGATGCATGTTGCTGCGGTTATCGGGTTGCGGCAACATCTGTTACCGGAACTCAAAACATTGCAGGAGACACTGGCACACAAAGCGTACGCCTTTCGCGATATTGTGAAGATTGGCAGGACGCATTTGCAAGATGCTACGCCATTGACCTTAGGGCAGGAGATCTCGGGCTGGGTGGCGATGCTATCTCACAGCGTGCAGCATATTGAAGCGACCATTCCTCATCTGTGTGAGTTGGCGTTAGGGGGGACGGCGGTAGGAACCGGGCTGAATACGCATCCAGAATATGCCGTGCGAGTAGCCAAAGAGATTGCGGCGCTTACCCATCAACCATTTATCACTGCGCCTAATAAGTTTGAGTCATTAGCGGCTTGTGATGCATTAGTTCATGGTCATGGGGCTTTAAAAGGACTTGCGGCTTCATTGATGAAAATTGCCAACGATGTGCGCTGGTTGTCCTCCGGCCCTCGCTGCGGCATTGGTGAAATCGCGATTCCTGAGAATGAACCGGGCAGTTCAATCATGCCTGGCAAAGTGAATCCGACACAGTGTGAAGCCATGACGATGTTATGCGCACAGGTTATGGGTAACGACGTGGCCATCAATATTGGTGGAGCATCCGGTAATTTTGAATTGAACGTCTTCCGCCCGTTGGTGATTCATAACTTCCTGCAATCAATTCGTTTGCTGGCCGATGGTATGCGCGGTTTTAATGAACATTGCGCGGTGGGTATTGAGCCAAATCGTGACCGTATAACGCAGTTACTGAATGAGTCTTTGATGTTAGTTACCGCGTTGAATACCCATATTGGTTATGACAAAGCTGCCGAGATTGCGAAAAAGGCCCATAAAGAAGGGCTTACACTCAAAGCTGCCGCCTTGAAATTAGGCTATCTGACCGGGGAGCAGTTTGATGAATGGGTCAAACCGGAGGATATGGTTGGTAGTATGAAGTAACCACCGGCCAAGCAAACAATTAACGCCGGTCCTTATGACTGGCGTTTTTTACGGATAAAAACCCGGTGTTATCAACCGTCAAACTCAGCTCTCCGTTTTTTTGGCTATTTATGTGATGTGTATGTGCTTGAAGAGTACCAGGGATTAGGTCTAGCAAAGTGGCTGGTCGAATGCAGTAAGGCTCATCCGGTTACAACCAGCCTTAGACGGATTATGCTCGTTACGGACACTGCCGCTTTCCTTTATAAAAAGACTGGTTTTCAGGCGATCAATCGTCACGACTTTGTATGGCAGATAAACCGTCCAGATATCTATCTTAAATAATGTATATGAATTCGTTATGGTTATTGCCCGCACCGGAATTGTTCTTGGCAACGCATTATTTATTCAACGTCGATATACAGATGCAACCTTGGCACCAGTAACCGCAGAGGTTTGGCATCCGGCTTATATTTATGCTTAATTTGGTTGATATCGTAGTCTATTAACTCACCTAACTTAGGCAATTCCGCCGCTGATTGTGCCTGGCAAAAAGCAATTAACGGCATAGGGCAGGGGTGTTGCACTTGCTTTTGTTGTTCCTGATACCAAACTCGCGCGATAGGCTGCACTTTTACTGGCCGCTTAATCTTCAGACGGGTATTTTCAGGTAACCGTTTTACATCATTAATTTCCAAGCTAATTAATTCCATCCACTGTTCGCGGCTAAAAGGCGGCACCGCGCGCCCGGCATTAAGGCTTTTATTCAGTTGAACCAAGATCTCTTCACGGGTGACATTCTTAATTATATGTTTGTTGGCCCAGCCGAAACGCACAGAACTAGGATTGATAAGTGGAGTAATGGTGCGGTAAGTATTTAAGGTAATCAGACCATGCAAATGGGTATGTACAAATTCGAAACGTTGCTCACTTGGTAAGCCAGATTCGACGGTAATGATATGTTCCAACTCACTTTTCAACTGATTAATCTGAGCAATAGTATTTTCACATTCCCCCAGTTGCTTATCACTCACGGTGAAACACAGTACCCCGGGTAAGCGCAGGGCAGCTTTACTGCTCGCATTTTGCCCCTGATGATGAATAAACAACCGCTGGTAATGTTGTAACCCCAGTTCTTTTGCTTCATTACCGACTTTTGCGGTAACGCTGATTTTCTCAATAGGTTGATGTTCGGTACCTTTTTCAATTTCAGGCAGCGAAAATACACGGGCTGCGAGTAGGGGAAGCGCATTAAGTTGCTGGTGGAGATAATCTAATGCAATTTCCAGTGCAGCAAAACTGCCATTCATTCGTTCAATCAAATCATACTTGGCCATTATCTTTTCCAATCAAGCTAATTTTAGTTACAACATACATTATGTTATATCAGTAAAAACAGCACCATGAAAGCCTATTGTTAACATTAATAAAGGGGGTATCTATACGTAATGGTAAAAGATTCAATAGCGCGATTTTTCGGGGTGGATTTACTGCTGGGTTAATACCTATTATCTTGAGTGTCAATTTTACGCCACTTTAAAGCAGATGATCATGTTAATTAAAAAGATAGATCAGACCACACTATCCGGGTGGATAAAACTGCGTACCCAGCTCTGGCCCAATCATGGTAGTGACGCGCACCATCGCGATGGTGAAAACATAATTTTTTGTTCCGATAAGCTAATTTCATTTGTTGCTATCGCTGATTCCGGGCATATAGTCGGATTTGCCGATGCTTCACTGCGGCATGATTATGTTAATGGCTGCGATAATACACCGGTAGTTTTTCTTGAAGGAATATTCGTTACTGAGACATATCGAAGAAAGGGAATTGCTGCACAATTAGTTACTGCTGTACAAACTTGGGGCCGAGTAAACGGTTGCTGCGAATTAGCGTCCGATACTGCTATTGATAATATTGCTTCACAGAAAATGCATCAGTCTTTAGGTTTCCAAGAAACGGAACGCGTGGTGTTTTTTAAAAAATCAATATCAGATCTTAGCTAGAGAGTGGGGCATTAATATAATACCCCACACCGATAATCAGGTTAGGTGCGCCAAGACAATTTTAGTGGCCGATGCTAATACATCCCGCCGTGATTCGGCATCTTTCTTAAGCTGCGTAAAGTAAACCACTAATACCAGTGGCGCACCTTTCGCGGGCCATAACACCGCGACGTCATTTGTCGTACCATAATCACCACTGCCGGTTTTGTCCCCGACAATCCAATCGGTAGGGACGCCCGCACGAATACTGGCCCCACCGGTAGTATTGCCCTTAAGCCATTGTGTGAGTTGTTCCCGCTGTGGGGTTGCAAGCGCATCACCTAATACCAGTTTGTTTACACTGGCTGCCATAGCCGCAGGTGTTGTGGTATCTCGAGGATCATTTGGCAAGGCAGTATTTAACTCAGGTTCCCAACGATCCAGCCTGAATGTCTGATCACCAATACTACGGGCAAACTGGTTAACCGCCTCGAGTCCACCCAGCTGTTTGATTAACAAATTGGCTGCGGTGTTATCACTATACTGAATGGTCGCTGCACACAGGTCTGCAACTGTCATACCTTGTGCTAAATGTTTGCGCGTAATCGGTGCATAATCGAGTAAGTCACTTTCACGATAAATAATGTGTTTACTGAGTAGATTTGGCTGAGATTGACTATGACCCAACACTGCGGCGGCCAACATTAATTTGAAGGTACTACAGAATGGAAAGCGCTGGCCGCCACGATAGTGAACTTTGGTGCCTTTGTCGGTATTGATTAACGCCAGCCCTAAACGGCCATTTGACGATTTTTCAAGTTCAGCGAGTTGATTATCTAATGACATTTTCGCCCCAGCCGCCCAGGATGGTAGTGTAAAATTGAGCAATGGCACGGTGAGACCGGCTAATAATAGCGAACGCCGCAACGGTGAATGTTTCATTCCTGAATCTCGCAAGTGGGAAGAAAAATTTGCCTCTAAACACATGGCGCAGATAGGCAATTGTTAAGAATTTTCATCAGGCAGTTTACAGTAAGTTATATCAAATAGGGGAAGGGAACAAATTTAAACAATGCCGCAGGTCGCAATAAACAAGGCTAAATGTCGTTCAAAGTGACATATAGCCTTGTTGGGTGCAGGTAGCTCAAATATTAAGCCAATGCTTTAGCTTTCAATTGCTGGTATTCGCTTTCAGTTATCGTGCCTTCATCCAATAATTTCTTGGCATCAGAAATCTGTTCTGCTGGTGATTTCCCCGCAACCTGGCGGATATAATCATTGGTATCAGATACCGATTTCTGTACCGTAGCGCGATAACGCTGCGCCATGCCTTTCCCTCGGGTAATGAGATACAAAAGAGACGTGAGGAGCGGGATGAAAAGCAGAAATACAATCCAGATTGCTTTATAAAAACCGCCTAACTCATGATCACGGAAGAGGTCAGAAATGACTTGAAATAGAATCAGTAAGTAAGCAATAAAGAAGAAAATTGAAAACGTTGTTACCAGTATGTCCCAAAGCGTAAGAAAGTGACTTGCCATATGTTCTCCTGAAAAAATAAATTAAGGAAATATTTTTCGTAAAATCCCTAAATACGTTAGATACTTAATTTACACGCTAACTAGCAGTAATCTTGTATTAAGTTTCATATTAATAATAGATACATAGGCGACAGGACGTCAAATTATAGTTTGGCGTCCAATAGATCTTATCTCGATAATTAAAGATTAAATTCGTGCGGCTTCTGGCAATTTACGTAATCGCTGCCCGACATACAGTGCTAGCAGTAGCAGCGTCGCAATAAACCCCACCACCCCAGTCCAGCCTAAATTAAGCCAGAAGATGCCCCCCAATGTTCCCGCTACGCTAGAACCGGCATAATAGCAAAATAAGTAGAGTGATGAGGCTTGAGCTTTAGCACGACGAGCGCGGCGCCCAATCCAACTACTGGCAACCGAGTGAGCAGCAAAGAAACCGGCTGTAAATATCATCATGCCGAAAAGAATCGTAATCACAGGGGGAAAACTGGTAATAATAACACCGGCCAGCATCATACCTATTGCGGCTAATAATACCGGCCCACGACCATATCGGCTGGTGAGCGAACCTGCTTTCGGTGAACTATAAGAACCCGTCAGATACACTATCGATAATAATCCCACCACGGCTTGACTCATATAATAAGGCTGAGCCAATAAGCGGTATCCAATGTAATTAAATAAGGTGACAAAGCTGCCCATGATCAAAAAACCTTCGGCAAACAGCAGTGGTAAGCCTGGGTCACGCCAGTGCAGCTTGAAATTGATAACCAATGTTCTAGGGCGTAACGACGTTGGGCGGAAATGTTTAGACGGCGGGAGAATTCGCCAAAACATGCAAGCGGCGGCTAAAGCAAACAACCCAATAACCGCCAGTGCAATACGCCAGGAAAAGAAGTCACTCAACACCCCGGTCACCAGGCGGCCACTCATCCCTCCGATGGAGTTGCCGCTGATATACAAGCCCATGGAGAGTGCGACAAAACTTGGATGAATCTCCTCACTGAGGTAGGTCATGGCCACAGCAGCAACGCCGCTTAAGGACAGACCAATCAATGCCCGCATCAACAAAATCCCTTGCCAGCTGGTCATAAAGGCACAAATTAAAGTACAGATAGCCGCCAGCATTAGCGCAACGACCATGACCGACTTACGTCCAATGGCATCGGAAAGTGGGCCGGTAAACATCAGGCCAAACGCTAACATGCCGGTGGCAGCTGAAAGCGATAAGCTGCTGCCCGCAGGTGAGATATTAAAGTCTTGAGATAACAGTGGCAGGATGGGTTGTACACAATAGAGCAGGGCGAATGTAGCTAATCCTGCTGAAAAGAAAGCCAGTGTCACACGGATAAATTCTGGTGTACCACGTTGAATATATGGCCGTTTAGTTAAACGTGTAACCTCGGGAAGCGGAACTAACGAAGTTGCATCATCATGTGCTGCGGATGTCGGCGCTACGGTGGTCGTAGTGCGCAAAGAGGTGGTCACGGTATTTCCTTATCAATAACCCAATTAAAGACTGTCTGTTTCGATTTAGCCACTTAATGAGAAGAGCATAGAAATAGCTGAGTTTTTTGTCTAATATATTAATTATTAGAAATGAGACTTTAAACATATCAATGAGGCGCAATGAGTATTGAACTCAGACATTTACGTTATTTCATTGCCGTAGCAGAAGAATTGCACTTTGGTAGGGCGGCAGAGCGCTTGCGCATTTCTCAGCCACCACTCAGCCAGCAAATTCAGAGTTTGGAAGAGCAAATTGGTGCCCGACTCTTGGCGCGTAACAACCGTAATGTCAGCCTGACCCAAGCCGGCACCTTGTTTTTAAAGGAGTCTTACCAAATTTTAGCCCAAGTGCATTCGGCAGCGGAAAAAGCGGGGCGTTTACATCGCGGAGAATCCGGCGAACTGACTATCGGTTTTACTTCATCGGCACCTTTTATTAGCACGGTATCTAAAAATTTACAGGCATTCCGGCAACTGCATCCTCAAGTGCATATCAAAATGCGGGAAGTTAACAGTAGACAGCAAATTGAACCTTTACTGGATGGGCGGCTTGATCTTGGCGTAATGCGCAATACACGATTGCCGGAGGCACTGCAATATCGTCTGTTGTTACGTGAACCTTTGGTTGCCGTTGTCCACGAAAAAAGCCCCTTAGCGGCCTTACCTGCGGGGAGTGTTAAATTTAGCTCACTGGCAGAACAACCCTTTGTTTTCTTTTCGCGTGAAGTGGGTACCGCCCTGTATGATGAAATCCTCGCACTATTAACCCGCGCGGGTATCACGCCTTATATTACGCAAGAAGTAGGAGAGGCGATGACCATCGTCGGTTTGGTGTCCTCTGGTTTGGGCGTGTCGATACTGCCTGCCTCATTTACCCGAGTAAAAGTGGATGGGGTGAAATATTTACCTTTGGCTGAACCTGATGCCACCACCGAAGTGTGGTTGGTTAATCATAAACATCGGCCAGTAACCGCCCCAGCAGAAGCGTTGATTCGCTTGATGGTTAAGGATACTCAAGCGACGCCCGCCAACTGACTCGGTATAAATAACCAGCAGTAACCCGTAGAAAACCGGTGATTATGTGCAGTAAATCACATAACTAATCAAATAGTTGACGCCATATACTAAAAGCCCCAACATAGCCGATAATCTTTATTTAGAAGCGCGAAAAATACTCGGTTGGCAGAGAAGGAGCCGGTTCAGTGATAACGGATGGACAGCCTGGGCACATTGATCAAATCAAGCAGACCAATGCAGGAGCCGTTTATCGGCTGATTGATTTGTTCGGCCCAATATCCCGTATTGAACTGTCTAAACGGGCGCAACTGGCCCCGGCCAGTATCACGAAGATTGTGCGGGAACTGGTTGAGGCTCATCTGGTAAAAGAGACCGAATATCAAGATATTGGCAGCCGTGGACGCCCTGCTATTGGTTTAGTTCTTGATACCGAAGCTTGGCATTATGTCTCTGGGCGTATCAGTCGCGGTTCGATTACTCTCGCCTTGCGTGACCTCAGCAGTAAACTGGTAGTTGAGGATCAAATTCCGTTACCGGATAGTCATCCTGAACCGCTACTTAATCGTATTCTCAATGAAGTTGATCAATTCTTTATTCGGCATCAAGACAAGCTTGAGCGGTTAACTGCGATTGCGATTACTATGCCTGGCATCATTGATGCCCCGGCGGGTATTGTGCATAAAATGCCGTTTTATGATGTTGATGAGATGCTGCTTGGCCCAGCACTGGAACAGCGCACGGGATTACCTGTCTATCTACAACACGATATTTGTGCCTGGACGATGGCCGAAGCACTGTATGGTGCTTCACGTGGCTGTCAGAATGTCATCCAGGTGGTGATTGATCATAACGTCGGTGCTGGTGTTATCACTGCCGGAAGGGTATTGCACGCAGGTAGTCGTAGCGTAGTGGAGATTGGTCATACTCAGGTGGATCCCTACGGCAAGCGCTGTTATTGCGGTAATCATGGCTGCCTTGAGACAGTTGCCAGTATCGAGAATATGTTGGAAATTGCCCAGCAACGATTAAATGGTTCAATGAGTTCGCTATTACACAGTTCTCCACTGAATGTTGAATCTTTATGTGATGCGGCGCTGGCGGGCGATCAGTTAGCTAAAGATATTATTCTGGGCGTTGGCCACAGTGTTGGCCGAATTATTGCCATTATGGTCAATTTATTTAACCCGGAAAAAATTCTGGTCGGTTCCCCATTAAATAAAGCCGCATCTATTCTACATCCGGCAATTGCGTCATGTATTCGTCAACAAGCACTACCTGCTTACAGTGAGAATATTCTGGTTGAACCAACAGCATTTTTTAATCAGGGCACAATGCCAGGAGCTGCATTAGTAAAAGAAGCGTTATATAACGGTTCATTATTGGTGAAGTTGCTGCAAGGGTAAGGTATTAACACTAATAATTATGGGTTAATTATTAGTGGGTATGTACGATGTATTCCTCCTATTATTTGGTGTTATCCGTTAAAAACCTCTCTCAGTTCGGCAAAACCTTGCGCTAACGCAAGCTGTCTGTTGTCGGCATCGCCTAGACTTTTATCCATGTTGCCAATTTCGCTAATGTTAGGCGGAAAGACTTGAGTCTAAGTGGCCAGATTGCGGAGTATTGTTATGTTAACGCGTGTATTTGTGACGGGTACCGACACTGCTGTCGGTAAAACCGTGGTGTCACGGGCCTTACTTCAGGCCTTAAGCCAAAATGGCAGAACAGCGGTAGGCTATAAGCCGGTAGCGACAGAAAGTAAAGAGACACCTGAAGGGTTGCGTAATCAGGATGCGCTTATTTTGCAGGCTTCATCCTCTATAAAGCTGGATTATCAGGAAGTTAATCCATTCCCGCTGCAAGGGGATGTTATCCATGCCTGCACGGATACGCTGATTAATTACGGTGCAATGACCGAAGGATTACAACGTTTATCCGCCAAAGCCGATACGGTTGTGGTCGAAGGTTGTGGTGGCTGGAAAGTTATGATGAATGACCAGCGTTTCTATTCTGATTGGGTGATACAGGAACAATTGCCGGTTATTTTAGTCGTCGGAATTAAATTAGGTTGCATCAATCATGCATTATTAACAGCACAAGCCATTATCAACGATGGATTACCCTTATTGGGATGGGTCGCAAATCGAATTAATCCCGGATTAGCTCATTACGCCGAAACAATTGCTATGCTACGCGAACGGTTACCTGCGCCACAATTAGGGCAATTACCTTATCTTCCTCATCCAGAAGAGAAGCCGCTGGCGAAATATTTAGATTTGACGGCGATCGGCTGATCACCTATTTATCCCTTTGGGCTGATTAAATTAATAGTGGCTATCCGCTATTGCATTAGTTGCCTATTTTAGCGTGAATGATATACCGAAATCGGACGCAACCATCGGGCTATTGTTGTTGAAATAACACAGGATAATAGTAATCCTGGGAGTAGGGTGTATTCGCCCGTCATTTCGCAAACCATTAATGCCGCCATGATAGGGGCATGAGTGGTCGCAGCCAATAGCGTCGCCATACCGGTTAGTGCCATCAACAACGCAATATTGTCACCAAGAGCTGGCCACCAGGCAAACATCTGCCCACATAACATGCCCAACGCGGCCCCAACAAACAGGGTCGGGGTGAATACCCCGCCCGGAGCACCTGAACCGCTACTGGCTAATACGGCCAATAATTTGCATATCAATATACCGGCAATCAATAAAACCCCTGGCGGAGCTGTCAACAGTGACTGCACCACACTGTAGCCATTGCCCCAGACCTCAGGGAAAATCAGCGATAATAGCCCGACAATTATCCCCCCCAGCGCAAGCTGTAATGGGGGAGAAAGATTCAGCGAGCGGAAAGCATCTCCACTGGCGGCCATACCTTTTAAAAACAAGGGGCCACAGAAGCCAGCCAGCAAGCCTAATAGTGCCATCAGTAAATAGTGTATTGGCCACGGTGATGGTAGCGCTTGCACTTGATAAAGGGTTTCCTGGCCACCGTGCAGCAGGTTGGTAGTGAGCAATGCACTGACGGCTGCGATCACTACTGGCCCAAGTGAGGCCAGCATCAACGTACCAAACAGAATTTCTGCAATAAATAGACTGCCCGCCAGCGGCGCATGATAGGCGCTGGCCATCCCGGCGGCGGCACCACAGGCAACCCAAAGCTTCCATTCGTTAGGTTTGGCATAGCGCTGAGCAAAAACGGACGCAAACAAAGCGGCCAACAGCACCATTGCCCCTTCGCGACCAATCGCACTGCCACTGGAAACCACGAGTAATGAAGCGAGGGACTTAACCAGACTGGCGGAAACACCTAACCGGCCATCACCAATCTCGATGGCCTCCATATAATCAGTTGGCGCACTGGGCTTTTGTTTTTGGTAACGCTGGTATCCCCATAAAAGAGCACCGGCGGCCAAACCACCTAATGCGGGGGTTAATGCGCGTCGCCAGCCAGTAATAGAAGAGGCAGCGGCTACCAGACTGCCATCAGTTCGGGCAAATAACAGCCACTCCAAGCCCAACATTGCTTGATGGAATAACCAAACAATCAAGGCTGCCATCATACCCAGCATGATCGAAATCAGTAGTCGACGCAGCATGGCGCGATAGTAATACAGGTGGGCAGGCCGTTTCATGCAACGCTACTGACTGACATAGTGAGGTAAACCCCATACTTTGGTGATTGATAGGTAAGTTGACGGAGAGTGTGTTACTTGTCATCGATTGTTACTTGCTACCAAATGAATGACCAGTAAAAATTGAGAAATGCAGAAATAAATTATTGATAAAACAAAAGGGTGCACCGAAAGGCACACCCAGACCGGTGACGGCGAAATTACTCGCTGTCGGTTATGCGGGTATAAACAATTTTCTGGCTGTCATTTTCGCAATGTCCAACCACCTGACCGCCAGTTTGCTGAGCTTGATCATTAGGAACGATATCCAGTTTAAAGCCGGATTCAGGCACCCCATTATTGATAATCTTCTGCGTGATATCTGCTTTCACACTTTCACAAGATGCCAGAGCAGCCAAAGGGGCCAGCGATAACAACAATGTACTGATAATAAGCGTTTTTTTCATCATAAAATCCTTATGTGGATGAATAGCTTGCCTAACATATTGATTCTTAAGCCGTGCCTAAAGGATAGTCCAGATTCTCATAACCTCAAGTAAATCTGAGCCATAGCCACCCATTACGGATTAATCTGGCGACCTGATAGCCGATCCAGGCAGCGCTGCGTGTTAGGCTCCCAATAGGCGTTCAAATTTTCACTGCGGTCGCAGTTGTCTTTCGCATCTTCAGCCCGATCAAACTTATCAAAGTTCTTTTCAACCCGGGTGTTAACTTTATTGCGCAGGCGATGAGTATCATCCCATTGCTGTTGGCTTTGGCGAGCCTGTTCTTTGGACATCGAATCATTACTACCACCAACAGAAACACAAGTGCTGCCTTGGGTGCAATTGGTCGCCTGTGCCAGGGCCGGTGTTTGCCAGGCAAGCATAACCAAAGCTAGCGGTAGAAACGCACGAGTCAGGCGTGGCAGGCTAGTTATTTTCATCGTCTTAAGTCCTTTATTAGTCGGTGATGTTAAATCATCATGTGGTTTACTGGCACGCTATCAGCGGATAAAAAATTATATCATTGCTTTCGGTATATAAACCAGTCAGCGACAGGTTTGTCGGGAATATGTAGAGTAACCTAATGTTAATTTTAAACATTTGCATTGCTGGCAATATCAAGAGATCTGAACATGTTAAAGACGTCGTTACTGTTTTTTGTTACCGCACTGGCTGAGATAATTGGCTGTTTCTTGCCCTATTTGTGGTTACGTAAAGGAGGCCCTCTCTGGTTATTACTGCCCGCGGCGGCCAGTCTGGCAATGTTTGTCTGGTTATTGACACTGCATCCCGCAGCCAGTGGGCGTGTTTATGCGGCATACGGTGGGGTTTATGTCGCGACAGCGCTAATTTGGTTACGGGTAGTGGATGGCGTGAAACTTTCACTGTTCGATTGGGTCGGTGCGGGGGTCGCTCTGACTGGGATGCTGATTATTGTCGCGGGCTGGCGAGTAAATTAAGGGCGGGGCAGTGATGGCCCCCTCGTTTTCTTTATTGTACTCAATGTGATTATGATGATATTAATTAAAACTAATACGCAGTCATTGATATTAT
>NZ_JAZGQA010000159.1:0-10004 GCF_048593855.1 Yersinia sp. 2542 StPb PI | reverse complement strand
ATTTACAAGAATGAGTCACGTTGATTACCTGGCTCAGGTACCGACAAGAAACCGCCAAAATGCAGCAAAAGAAAACACTGGCAATTGTTTATGCCCATAAGGTGATTTACAGGTATCTGCCTTGGAGTTTCACAACTTATCATTAGGAAGGTACTCATATGAAAATCAGTCTTATGATTCTCGCCAACATTATGTTGATCAATTTATCTGCAATGGCACAACCCATAACCCTTGAAGATTTACGGGTAAAACCAATACTGATAAATAATAGTCATATTCTCACTGATAATTTTTCCGTACATGGCGTGCAAACACATTATTGGCTCGAAAACAGTTTGGCTGAGATACCGATGACGGTAACAACGCTTGATCACCTACTAATTACGACCTATCTCTATGATCAATATGATGATGAGAAAACACAGACCGCGACACTTATCGATAATCGCTCTAAGAATATGACCTTGTTTTTAGTGAACTTACCACCTGGAAACTATCGATTGGTTGTTACAGGATTGGCGACCAACCACCAGATTTCTAGCAAAACCTTTCATATGACACTAGCGAATCAGACCACTGGGTATGACTCAAGTTATAAAAGATAAATGAATATATCTTAAACCCTTATCAGCATGCGTAAAAAAGGGGCATCAACTGATGCCCCTGTTATCACAATCAAAGCCGATTCACTTAACCCAATTGCTTACGCGCATTACGGAACATACGCATCCACGGGCTATCTTCGCCCCACTCTTCTGGATGCCAGGAGTTACTGACGGTGCGGAAGACCCGCTCTGGGTGTGGCATCATCACCGTTGCCCGTCCACTGGCACTCGTCACCGCAGTGATACCGTTAGCAGAACCATTTGGGTTAGCCGGATAAACCTCGGTCACCTCACCCTGATTATTCACAAAGCGCAATGCCACCAGATTGTTCTGCTCAAGCAGCGCCAGATGGGCCGCATCACGCACTTCGACTCGCCCTTCACCGTGAGAAACAGCAATTGGCAGGCGAGATCCGGCCATCTCTTGCATAAACAGGGATGGACTATTGGCCACTTCAACCAAACTGAAGCGCGCTTCAAAGCGATCAGACAGGTTGCGGACAAAGCGTGGCCAATGTTCGGCTCCCGGGATAAGTTCACGCAGATTAGACATCATCTGACAACCGTTGCAGACCCCCAATGCCAATGTTTCTGGGCGATGGAAGAAAGCTTCAAACTCATCACGAACCCGGTTGTTAAACAGTATCGATTTTGCCCAACCTTCACCCGCGCCCAGCACATCACCGTAAGAGAAACCACCACAGGCCACTAAGGTCTGGAACGATTGCAAATCAGTTCGGCCTGCCAGCAGGTCACTCATGTGCACGTCGATTGCATCAAAACCAGCACGATGGAAGGCAGCTGCCATTTCAACGTGGGAGTTAACCCCCTGCTCACGCAAGACTGCCACTCTTGGCCGTACCTGTTTGATGATATAAGGTGCGGCANTATCTTCTGCGGGATCAAAGGTCAGTTGGACATTCAGGCCCGGATCAGTTTCAACCTGTTTCGCTTGATGCTCTTGATCAGCACAATCAGGGTTATCACGCAGGCGCTGCATTTGCCAGGTAGTTTCTGCCCACCACAAGCGCAGAGTACTGCGTTTCTCGCGGTATACCACCTCAGTGCCACTGCGAATATCGAAGCTATCACCCTCAACAGCATGGCCCAGATAGTGAATACAGTTTGCCAGACCGTGGTCTGCCAGAACTTTTTCCACCTCAGCACGCTGTTCAGCACGTACCTGAATCACTGCTCCCAGCTCTTCATTAAACAGCGCCGCCAGCGCGTCATCACCCAAGGTGTGAATATCAACCTGCACCCCACAGTGACCGGCAAAGGCCATTTCAGCCAGTGTCACCAGTAAGCCGCCGTCAGAGCGATCGTGATAGGCCAGTAATGCCTGAGAGGCCACTAAGTGCTGCATCGCATTAAAGAAACCAGCCAGTTGCTGTACATCGCGCACATCAGCAGGTTTATCACCTAACTGGCGGTAGACTTGCGTTAGGGCAGTTGCACCCAGAGCATTGTGGCCGGCACCTAAATCAATCAGTAACAGCGCGTTATCGCCTTTATCAGTGCGTAGCTGTGGTGTCACCGTATGGCGAACATCTTCGATACGGGCGAAAGCAGTAATGACCAGAGAGAGCGGCGAGGTCATTTCGCGCTGCTCATCACCTTCCTGCCAGCGAGTTTTCATCGACATGGAGTCTTTGCCCACCGGGATGGTAATCTCCAGCGCAGGACATAGCTCTTCGCCCACCGCACGCACCGCCTCGTACAAACCGGCATCTTCACCCGGATGACCGGCTGCTGACATCCAGTTAGCTGACAGTTTAATGCGCTTTAGCTCACCAATCTGAGTGGCCGCGATATTGGTCAGTGCTTCGCCTACCGCCAGGCGGGCTGAGGCGGCAAAGTCCAGCAATGCCACTGGCGCACGTTCACCCAATGACATCGCTTCACCATAGTAGCTGTCCAGACTGGCACTGGTAACCGCACAGTCGGCCACCGGAATCTGCCACGGGCCAACCATTTGATCACGTGTCACCATGCCGGTCACACTACGGTCACCGATGGTAATCAAGAAGGTTTTCTCTGCCACTGCCGGTAAATGCATCACCCGTTTGACCGCATCAGCGATGCTTATCTCAGCACGTTGCAATGCATCACCCTGCGCCTGAAGGCGGGTGACATCACGCAGCATCTTCGGCGTTTTACCCAGCAAGACATCCAAAGGCATGTCAATTGGTTGATTATCGAAGTGGCGGTCATTCAGTGTCAGATGTTTTTCTTCAGTGGCTTCACCTATAACGGCATAGGGCGCACGTTCACGGCGACAAATTTCATCAAACTGAGCCATCTGCGCGGGGGCAACAGCCAGAACATAACGCTCCTGAGACTCGTTACACCACACTTCCAGCGGGCTCATGCCCGGCTCATCATTGAGGATGTCACGCAGCTCAAAACGGCCGCCACGACCACCATCACTGACCAGTTCTGGCATGGCATTAGACAAACCGCCTGCACCGACGTCATGAATAAATAGAATCGGGTTGTGGTCACCTAACTGCCAGCAACGGTCAATCACTTCCTGACAGCGGCGTTCCATTTCCGGGTTATCACGTTGTACCGAAGCAAAATCCAGATCCGCATCTGACTGACCCGATGCCATGGAAGAGGCCGCGCCGCCACCCAGACCGATATTCATCGACGGGCCGCCGAGCACCACCAGCTTGGCACCGACCGTTATCTCGCCTTTTTGTACATGGTCGGCCCGAATATTACCGATGCCACCAGCCAACATGATCGGTTTGTGGTAGCCACGTAACTCAGTGCCGTTATGACTGTTGACGCGCTCTTCATAAGTACGGAAGTAGCCCAGCAGCGCCGGACGGCCAAATTCGTTGTTAAAGGCCGCGCCGCCCAGTGGACCTTCGGTCATGATATCCAGCGCAGTCACAATACGATCCGGCTTACCGAAATTCTCTTCCCACGGTTGTTCAAAACCGGGAATACGCAGGTTAGAAACAGAGAAACCCACCAAACCGGCTTTAGGTTTAGCACCACGCCCGGTAGCACCTTCATCACGGATTTCGCCACCAGACCCGGTAGCAGCACCCGGCCAGGGTGAAATTGCCGTCGGGTGGTTATGAGTTTCTACTTTCATCAGGATATGCGCCGCTTCCTGATGGTAATCATAAACGCCATTATCAGGTGCAGCAAAGAAGCGCCCGACCTGAGAACCTTCCATCACCGCCGCATTGTCTTTATAGGCTGACAATACGTAATCCGGTGTGTGTTCAAAGGTATTTTTGATCATTTTAAACAGTGTTTTAGGCTGAGAAACACCGTCAATTATCCAATCTGCATTAAAGATTTTATGCCGACAATGCTCAGAGTTTGCCTGAGCAAACATATACAGCTCAATATCGGTCGGGTTACGCCCCAGACCGGTAAAGGCGGCCAGCAAATAGTCAATTTCATCTGGAGCAAGAGCCAGGCCCAGCTTAATATTAGCCAGCTCCAGTGCACTGCGGCCCTGCGCCAAGATATCCACCCGTTGTACTGGGGCGGGTTGATGATGAGAGAATAACTGCTCTGCTTGCTGCAAATCGGTGAATACCGTTTCCATCATGCGGTCATGCAGCAGCGCCGACAATTGTTGCCATTGGCTTTCATTCAGGTCTGGGCCTTGAATATAGAAAGCCAGGCCACGTTCCAGACGCAGAACCTGTGGCAACGCACAGTTGTGCGCAATATCCGTCGCTTTAGAAGACCACGGAGAAATGGTCCCCGGCCTTGGCGTAACCAGTAACAAACGCCCTTCTGGCGCGTGTTCAGGGAGAGAGGGTCCATACTTAAGCAGCCGTTGGAGCCTGGCGTGTTCATCAGCACTTAACGGAGCGCTAACATCGGCAAAGTGAACATATTCGGCGTAGATATCACTCACCAAAAGGTGAGCATCCAGGCAACGGGACAGCAGTTTGGTAATACGAAAAGCCGACAAAGCGGGCGAACCACGCAGTATTTCCATAATCTAAGTTTCTCTCTCTTCGAAGCGACTGGAACAGCACTTCATTGGGCGCAGCATTTATTGGCGCAAAACAGGGGAAAACGCGGGCATTATAGTGAATCTACGCCTCCGACGAAACCGTTTGCGTAGCTATTATTAATAATTGAGTCAGAAATTGTCGTTATCTATAGAACACCAATACTGAATAAATAAGCTCGCAATAAAGTTGCACACTGACGATTTGTTGCGCAAAATGCCACTCCACTGGGGTTTTAACCATGTCGATTCTTACTTCACAACACACAGATAAAGAGCGCTGCCGAGAGATAACTATTTGACGCGCATAAAATTAAATTACTTTGTTATCGGTGTAGTTGCCTTACTTCTGGCCCTCGCGCTGTGGCCCAATATTCCCTGGCGCAGTAGTCAAGAAGGACAACTAGACCGTATAAAAGCCCGTGGCGAGCTACGTGTTAGCACGATTAGCTCACCACTTATCTACTTTACCGGAAAGGATGGCCCTTCCGGTCTTGACTATGAGCTAGCCAACCGTTTTGCGGACTATCTGGGGGTTAAACTCGTCATTACCCCTCATCATAATATTGATGACTTGTTTGATGCACTTGATAACGATGATGCAGACATGCTGGCTGCCGGGCTAATTTATAACCGTGAGCGTCTTAATCGGGCGCGTACCGGACCTGCCTATTATTCAGTCTCGCAACAGTTAGTATACCGATTGGGTAAACCACGGCCAAAATCATTTAGTGATCTGAAGGGCCAATTGATTGTCGCCTCTGGATCAGCCCATATGACCACCCTCAAACAACTTAAGCAGAGCAAATATCCCGATCTTAACTGGGGATCATCCGTTGATCGTTCTGGCAAAGAGTTACTGGAACAGGTCGCGGACGGCAAACTTGACTATACCCTGGGTGATTCGGTGACCATTGCCCTACTGCAACGCATCCATCCGCAATTAGCGGTTGCCTTTGATGTTACGGATGAAGAGCCAGTAACCTGGTATTTCCAGAAGGGGGACGATGATAGCCTGTATGCCGCCATGCTCGATTTCTACAGCGAGATGGTTGAAGACGGTAGTCTGGCGCGGCTGGAGGAAAAATATCTCGGCCATGTCGGTAGCTTTGATTATGTCGATACCAAAACATTCCTGTCAGCCATCGACAGTGTGTTGCCCTCTTTCCAATCCTTGTTTGAAAAACATGCCGGGGAAATTGACTGGAAACTGCTGGCGGCAATTGCTTATCAGGAATCCCATTGGAACCCACAAGCCACCTCACCGACTGGCGTGCGGGGGTTAATGATGCTAACCCGCGCCACAGCAAATGGTTTAGGGGTTAAAGACCGGGTTGATCCTGAGGAGAGTATTAAAGGTGGCTCCATTTACTTGCAGCGGTTAATGCAAAAAGTGCCGGAGAGTATTCCAGAAGATGAGCGCATCTGGTTCGCGCTGGCCGCCTATAATCTGGGTTATGGTCATATGCTGGATGCTCGTCGCCTGACTAAAAATCAGAATGGTAATCCAGACAGTTGGGTTGATGTAAAAATGCGCCTACCGATGTTGAGTCAAAAGCGCTACTACCCAAGTACCACTTATGGCTACGCCCGTGGCCATGAGGCTTATAACTATGTCGAAAACATCCGTCGTTATCAGGTCAGTCTGGTGGGATATTTGCAGGAAAGAGAGAAAAAAGCAGCCCAACATGCCGCTATCGAAGCTGAACTGGGTAAAGCTTATCCGGTTGTCGGCCCAGGCTGGTCAATCAATAACTAACATGATGCGAAAACACGTAACTACCTAATAGATTTCAAGATGCTGCCAACCACCGCATCCTAGTCGCAAGGCCCACGGATGGGCCGAATCATGGCTGCCGCGCGAGTTTCAACGCCTTTTGCTGCTCACGTCGTAGGCGGAAAAAAGCACTTAATTGGTGGGAACACGTCTGTGCCAGTACCCCGGCACTGACCTCTATTTGATGATTCATCCCCGGATGGCGCAAGATATCCACCAGCGAACCGGCAGCACCGGTTTTTAAATCATTGGCCCCATAGACCAAGCGACGGATCCGGCTGTGTATCATGGCTCCGGCACACATTACGCATGGCTCCAGCGTCACATATAGCGTGGCTTCCAGCAGACGATAGTTCTGCACCACCTGCCCGCCTTGCCGTAGCGCCATGATTTCTGCATGAGCGGTAGGGTCGTTATCGCGAATAGACTTATTCCACCCTTCGCCAATCACCTGGTTGCCCAGCACTAACACCGCGCCAACCGGGACTTCTCCCTCTTCTTGTGCCCGCAGAGCCAGCGTCAACGCCCGTAGCATCCAGTACTCATCACTGTATTCAGCAGGTAAATCAAATTCAGAAAACAAACTTTTATCAGCAGACACATTAACCTCTCTGGTACTTTGGCGGCGTGCATTATACACAGCCAGCGACAACCGCTATACCCGCTATCTCCAATATAAAGTAGCTCAGTCCATAATGATCGGTTAATGTTCCGGCAGGATATAAATCATTCCTGATATAAATTATCAGCATATGGAAGCCAGCTACATGAAGCTCAGCAAGAAAAATGCCGCGGTAGTACGTAAAACCCTGAATGGATGGGCCAGTGAAGGCGTTATCCCTGAGGAAGAGCATCAACGTCTGTTACAGAATATTGATGTTCAACCGTTTGACTGGCGCAGATTAGCCGGTTACGCCTTTCTTGCCGCACTGGCTTCGCTGGTTATCGCCATTGGCAGCCTGATGGCTGATACTTTCTTACTCAACTGGATAAGCCAGTTTTTCCGCTTTGATCCCCCGGTGCGGGTGGTGGTCACGGCGATATTGGCCGCCGCATTTTACGGCTGGGGCTTTAACCGCCGCCGGCGAGATCCCAGTAAGATTTACAGTAATGAAGCCGTACTCTTTCTCGGCGTAATATTTACCGCAGCCGCCATCGGCCAACTCGGTGAGTGGCTGGATAATGGTAGTGGTCGCATCTCAGTATTACTGCTGTTGGGTACCGTCATCTATGGTGTGGTGGGCTGGTTTGGTCGTGCGCCATTAGTATGGCTATTTGCCTTGCTGTCACTGGGTAATGCGTTTGGGGCAGAAACTGGCTATTTGTCCGGTTGGGGCGCCTACTGGCTGGGAATGAGCTACCCGATACGCTTTATTGCTTTTGGCCTGCTACTTTGTGCAGCGGCACTGGTGTTGCAACCGCAGTTGGCACAACGTCGGCTAGATCGGGTGTCACAGGCGATGGGGCTGCTTTATCTGTTTATTGCCCTGTGGTTATTGTCTATTTTTGGCAATTACGGTGACCTGGACTATTGGTATCAGGTGCGCCAGATAGAGTTGCTGCATTGGAGTCTATTGTTTGCCATTGCCGCCAGCGTCGCTATTTGGCTGGGACTAAAACGAGATGATGCCATGTTGCGCGGCTTCGGCCTGACATTTTTGGCCATCAACTTGTATACCCGTTTCTTTGAGTTCTTCTGGGATGCGATGCCGAAAACTATCTTCTTCCTGCTGCTCGGCATTAGCTTGTGGTTACTGGGCCGGCATGCCGAACGAATATGGCGGCTCGGCCACCATGATAATGACGTCACACACTAGAGCCAAAACCACTTAAAATGGCGAATGACTGCAATGGGCGTTTATTCTAATTGCTGTAATTCGCCGCTTTTACTGACCCGCCAGCGATGCTCGCAAAAATACAATAGCGGGTTATCCTGCTTACTGTCCGAGTATCCGCTATAAAGTTTCAGCGGCGATCCCAAACGCTGTTCCAGTTGCACCACTTTCTCTGGCCCCAAACAGCGCAGAGGTAGCACCCAGCCGCCATTACGCCGCGCCATGCGGCTACCGACCAACCGCAAACGGTGAATAAACGCCGAATCATGATAAACCTGCTCCACCAACCGTTGCGGCGAGCCAGTTATCAACCATACCTGTGCGTCATGGCTCTCCAGATATTGGCGCAAACGCATCACGACCACGGGAAATTCGGTAACTTTTTGGCGAAAATCATTCACAAAACGTAATTCCAAATCTTTCAAATGCGCTTCACGCCGACCGAAGGTTATCGCCCACAGTAACAGGCTCATTGGCCAACGAGCGCAACGACCGCCCTGCAGCAATCCCAGCCCAATCACCGGCAATAATGGGACCACCAGCAACAGATTTAGCGGTAAATGTCGCAACAAAAAACGCAAAAAACTGCCAAACATGTCCTGTTGATGCAACGTGCCATCCAGATCAAAGAAGACAATGCGTTTGGCGTTTTCTGATAATGCCTCGGCCGTCCCCTCGCGGTTACTGTCAGTTTGCTCAAAGGTCGATGTGGCCTGCTCTGCGCTCAAACGTTACTCCTCAGGATCATTGAATCCCATAAACCAGTTAAATATGAAACCTGCAAGTATGGTGACAATCATCGCGACTAAATACAACATCACTTTGCCTGCGGCATCGAGGCCAATTACCAACGAGTGCTAATCCCCTGAGTGTGCGTCTTACAATGCTGCACGCAAATAGCCATTATGTTGCTGTAGATCCTGGCGAGCCTGCTCGGCACTCACGCCTTTCAGAATCATCAAAATGGCTGGTTTTACGTTAAACTCGGTTTGTGATAAGGCATTTTCAGCCTCTGCACGGCTGGCCCCGGTGGCTTCAACCACAATACGACAAGCGCGATCAACCAACTTCACGTTAGTCGCTTTCACATCTACCATCAGATTTTGATAAACCTTACCCAGTCTCACCATCGCCCCAGTGGATAGCATATTCAGTACCAACTTCTGCGCGGTGCCCGACTTCATACGCGTAGAACCAGTGAGGGCTTCCGGCCCTACTACCGGTGAAATCGCAACCTGAGCTTCTTGCGCGATAGGAGAGTCTGGGTTACAAGAAATAGCCGCCGTTGGGCACCCAAGTTGGCGGGCATAACGTAGCGCACCGATGACATAAGGCGTGCGACCAGAAGCTGCCAGCCCGACCACCATATCAGTTGCCGTCAGCTTTAAATCTTGCAGATCCCGCACACCGAGCGCGATATTATCCTCAGCACCTTCCACCGCTTTGAATAAAGCACCCGGGCCACCGGCAATTAGACCAATCACCCTGCCATGAGGTACACCAAAGGTCGGTGGGCATTCGGAAGCATCCAGCACGCCGAGCCGACCACTGGTACCGGCCCCCAGATAAATGAGCCGCCCACCTTGCTTTAAGGACTCCGCGGCTAAATCTACCGCTTGAGCGATAGCCGGTAACACCAAACGAATGGCCTCCGGCACTTTGCGATCTTCATCATTAAAGCAGGTCAACATTTCGAGCGTAGAGAGCTTATCCAGCTCCATCGTGGCCGGATTACGACTTTCTGAAATCAATGCTCCTAGATTCATGACATGTTCCTCTTTGAATATTTAATTCAT
>NZ_JAZGQA010000158.1:0-10024 GCF_048593855.1 Yersinia sp. 2542 StPb PI | reverse complement strand
ACAACCTATGACTACTAAAAGGGTAGCGAAAAGGCTTTCTTTATCACACAGAACAATAGAAAATAGATTAGCTATAATGTACGAAAAATGCGGCGTTGGTTCTATAAATATGTTTAGAGAGTATTGTGGGAACTTAGGTTTTGATTTATATATCCCCCCTAAGTTTGTAAGACCCAATGTTCAAAATCAGAGTTAATTTTATATTAAAAACACCCGACGCCAAGCATGCTGATTATTGTTGCGACTGGCGGATAAATTAAGGGTGGGGCGGTGATAGCCCCAGCCCAATTTACCCGATAACGCCTGATATTAACCTTCGCGATGAATACTCAACCCAGCAAAAGATTGACTGACTGGCATCATCTCCAGTGAGTTAATATTGACCCGTGCTGGCAGCGTAGCAACCCAATAGACGGCTTCAGCGATATCCTCAGGTATCAGTGGATTAGCACCATCGTAGGTTTTATTGACTTTGTCGCCATCACCTTTGAAACGAACTGCGGAGAATTCAGTGCCACCGACCATACCTGGCTCAATATCCGTCACACGAATATGTGTACCGTGCAAGTCAGCACGCAGACCCAGACTAAATTGTTTCACAAACGCTTTCGTGGCTCCGTAAACATTACCACCGGCATACGGCCAGTTGGCGGCAGTAGAGCCGATGTTAATCACGTGACCCACATTACGTGCCACCATTGCGGGCAATAATGCACGAGTCATATTCACCAAACCTTTGGTGTTGGTGTCAATCATCGTATCCCAGTCTTCAACATTGGCTTTATGTGCAGGTTCCAACCCCAATGCCAAACCGGCATTGTTAACTAACAGATCGATATCTTTTAGTTCGGTAGGTAGCTCATCGATAACTTGCTGAATAGCCGCTCGATTCCGTACATCTAAACGTACGATATGTAACTGCTCACCCAATTCGTCCTTCAATTCTTCCAAACGCTCCTGACGACGACCTGTCGCGATAACCTGATGACCGTGGCTAATAAACTTTCGAGCAATTGCCTCACCAAACCCTGAGGTTGCACCAGTGACGAAAACGATCATACACATTCCTTATTTTTCGTTGCTAATAATATAATTGATATGATTAACATACTCTTAACTACAGAAGGAAGCTATTCCGGCATAGTCCACTACACATTTTAGCGTCGTGATGGCTTCTTACGTACTTCATCGCCCGCATCACCGCTAAGGGTTAATGTATCTACTAACGATAGTAATGCGACCAGCGCGATAACCACAAATGCTATCTGGAAATTCTCCAATGGGATCACGCCTGCGCGATGGGAGTGAAACCACTCAGCTATCCGCAGCGCTAAGGCTCCGATGGCAATGCCGAGGCCAATTGCCATCTGTTGCGCCATATTAGATAGCGTATTGGCACCGGCCATTTTCGGACCAGGTACTTCAGAAAAAGCCAGCGTATTGAACGCAGTAAACTGCATTGAACGGGTCAATCCGCTGATAAACAGCAACACAATAATCAGCGTTGTTGGTGTTTCTGGCGTGATAAACGCACAGGCAAAGATAGTCGCGGCATTGAGTAAACCATTAACCAATAGTGTAGGGCGGAAATGAAAGCGATAGAGGATAGCAGAGGTAAAAGGTTTCATTACCAGGTTACCTGCAAACACCGCCAACACTAACAAACCGGCATTAAAAGCGCTCAGGCCAAAACCTATCTGAAATAGCAACGGCAGCAAGAAGGGAACGGCACCAATAGCCATTCGGAATAAACCTCCACCCCAGATAGTGACGCTGTAACTTTTTATTTGCAAAGCCCACAAATCAACCAATGGGAATACCTGATGTTTTGCATGATACACCGCCAGTGAACCTAGTATCAGGCTGCCTGCAATACAGAATAGTGGGATTAAACGTGACAAGTTTTGATGATTAAATAATTCCAGACCAAACATCAGGCTAAAACAAGCAGCGCCGGTTAACAGAAAACCAAGGGTATCAAAAGGCGTTTCTTTCTGTGGCGACTCCTGCGGTATTAACCGCCATGCAAGCCATAACCCAATGATCCCCAATGGAACATTTAATATAAATATCCAGTGCCAAGAAGCATAGGTCGTAATAAAGCCCCCGACAGGAGGCCCGAGTATCGGGGCCACCAATCCGGGCCAGGTAATGGTGGCGATGGCTTTGATCAGATCAGGTTTGGCCGTATTACGTAATACAATTAGCCTACCGACCGGGACCATCATCGCACCGCCAAAACCCTGCAAAATTCTTGCGGCAGTAAATGTCATCAGATCAGTGCTTAATGCACACAGCACTGATGCTAATGTGAAAATAATCATTGCGGCGGCAAAGATATTACGAGCACCACAGCGATTGGCAATCCAACCACTGGCAGGAATAAAAACCGTCAGTGTCAGAATGTAAGCAGAAATACCAATATTCATATCAATGGGATGTACTGCAAATGCCGTCGCCATCTGCGGCATGGCGGTGACAATAACTGTCCCATCGAGATTTTCCATAAAGAAAGCGCCAGCAACCAATAATGGCAGAGCGGAATTGCGCACTATCGATTGGCTCATCATTCGCACCAGTATGAGTTGTGGTAATTTACTGATTTATATTGAAATAGATAATTTAAGTTGACTACTGGAATCACGTTTCAGATCCACAAGATTTTCTGACATATTTCGAGCATACCGGATCTAGATAGGATTAAAAAGGGGGGGTATTGGTGACGGTGTAACAAAAAAACAGGCAATCAGGAAGATTTGCCCTCTAATAAAATGGGCTGTCACTTCACAGCCCATTCTGATATTACCGAGCAAACTATCATGGTTATTTTTTCTTATAAACATCAGCAGTAGCATGAATTTTTGTGTTGGTATTTGCTGATGTTACAACAAAGTAATCCCCACCAAGTTCATCAGCCTTTTTAGACAATTCTTCCTTAGCATCACTTGGCGCTAACTCGCCAGCAGTAACAATATTGCCGATTTTTTCGTATTGACCTGGGCTTTTACTCAGTTCGTCTTTAGTTAACAATTCGGCGGCGATGGCACCGGAAGAGAATGCCCCTAAAAGAACTAATGTTGTCATTGCTTTAAATAATTTCATAGTATCCTCTCATCAATAATATTTACGGTTATGTGAAGCCTTATTCCAGTGGAAAGGTAAGTATTGTTCTCATTGCGGGTTTTATCCAGTGGAACAGCTGCTTTTAGGATTTTTGCACATTCGGGCGAGGATTATCACCAGATTGAACATATAAGATAATTTGCTTAAAATAGATAAAAAGGAGATCGTGATGAATATGAATTTTTACCTCTGTCCGCTGTTGTTCCATCCCCGAATAACTGAATGCAGTGATTATTTGAGCGTGTAGTCACTGCCACGAAATTAAAATGTTCCGTGGCTTTCTTTTTGAAAGGGAAAAGTCATGAAAGAGAAACATTGGTCGAGAGTGGAATATCTCCATCTCACTGTTAAAAATCCAAATATTGAAATCAAAGGCCAACATAGCTACTACAGCGATAGCTGGGATCAGGGATTTGAAAGATCAGTCGTTCGATACCTACATGGGGATACCATCAGTCAGGAATGGGAGCCGCTTGGGCATACAGATCGGCTTATCATCGGAGATTATGTCTGTATTGCAGCTGAAACAGTTATCTTGATGGGGGGCAATAACAATCATTGTACTGATTTTATTAGCCTTTATCCATTTATGAGTATGATAAAAAACTCATATCAGCCCCGGGGGGACACCGTGCTGAACGATGGTTGTTGGCTCGGTATGCGTTGCATGATTATGCCTGGAATTACGGTCGGTGAGGGTGCCGTTATCGCAGCTGGGAGTGTTGTTACAAAAGACATTCCGCCATACGCTGTTGTTGGTGGCAATCCGGCACGCGTTATTAAATTTCGTTTTACACAAGATGTCGTAACACGCATTCTAAATTTAAGTATTTACGACAAATCTGAAGACGAATTAGCCCGGTTAATTCCCATACTCAGCTCTGATGATATTTCTGCATTGGAAGTCGCGTTAGCAAAGTGAAGTGCCTTAATATCGTATTTGAACAATGATCCAACCACAGCACTGGAAGACGATTCCAGTGCTGTTTTTAGTAGAACGTAGATAACTCAAAAGGCCCAGCCAAAGATAGTTGAGTAATTAATGATGGACCGTAAAATATGAAGCGTGAACTACGCCAGCGCAATGTACAGATGTTCGTGAGTACGGAACAACTGCCAGGAGCTTGGCAAGCACACTGGATTGACGCTTGAATATACAACCTGGGCAGGCAAGTTTCCCCTGAACTGGCGTACCAACGAAGGGATTTAAATAATGAACAACCACATACATGATAAAGCCTAAACCCTCAGATTCTACCTAACAGCACCTTGGTGCGCATAATGTATATTATGTTAAATTGATTGGCGCGACCCATAACTTCATGGTTATCTGTGCCACCATCACAAATCCGTCAGTTACCTTTGATGATGCCCCTCGCTATTTTGTAGTGATCTTCATTGTTGTTCATTGCAGATTTTGATGAATGTTCGTTATGTTGTCAGGAGTGATTTCTCATATATTCACTCCCCAGCCTCTGTCGACATTATCGTCAGGCACTGTCGCCAACACGTATTAATCTAATCTGTTAACCTGCGGTAAATGAACTCACCAGACGCAATTTCCCGTCAATTAACTTAAATGTAAATGATGATGCGCCATCACAGTTTTCTGAAAATCCCGGTATTTGTTTGTTAGCCTCAGTTCCCTGATAAAACGTTAAACTGTCATCATCGAATTCACCACCCGCAACAGTATCGCAAGCACCTTCAACCCAATAACGCTGGCCGTTCTCTTTGTAATAAAAAACGCCATCTCTATCATCAGAGAAATAGTGGCGCTTTTGTTCTTTTGCAGATAATGCATTAACCCTGTATTGGTTTATTGTCATGTCATCCGGATTGACTATTATCTTACTCAGCGGTTGGAGGTTCTCGATGATTTTTACCGCATACCGCTCAAATACCGTGTCGGTGAGTGTTTCCGGCTGTTCCGGCTCAACATCTGGTAATAGCCCCCATGTATCACCTGTTAAAGGAAATATAAAATAAGGCTTCAGTTCGGTCCCCTTCTTCTCTTGCAACGCCTGCTGGAATTGTAAAAACTGAACCAACATATCTTTTTTCTGCACTGGGGTTAACGTCGTCAGAATTTCCTTCACTTCGTCGACCAACAGCAGAACTGTCGTATAATGCCAGCCCGTCTGCGCGTACATTGTTTTTCCTGTTACTATTACGTTTTTGTTCAGCCAGTGTTTGGCTTCTTTCGATGAGGTTTTGGACTCACGGAGAAAGATAAGCTGTACGTTCGAAATATTTTCCCCATCGGTCACTATGTCGCACCCAAAAGGAAACTCAAGTTGCAGGAAATCATTCTTTACCGCCTCATCACCATCTTTAATGCTTTCCCAGTTTGGCGGGCCAGGATAGATATATTCAATCAACTTCCCCTGGAAAGTAACCTGCAAATCCTCATCAGGGCAATATGCAAAAACGCAATGGCAGAGAAAAAAGGCTGATAACCATGAATACTTCATTTCACTTCCTTATGTATGGCAAATAGCGCAGAAGTTTGCGAACCTAAAATTATTTATGCCATTATCCCAAGGTTATTATTTATCAACTAACTCGCCATAATGCACCGCTAACCAGATAGTCGGACCATTCGGATCGGTCCATGCTACCCGATGCCGGCACTGGGCTGGAATATTAACAAAATCCCCGGCGTGTAGTTCACGAACGCCCGGTTCATCTGCAAAATGCAAACATGCTGATCCCTGTACAACCATCACCCACTCACTTTGCGGCTGACAATACCAGAAATCTGGCGGACTCGATTGCCCGGTTGATATTATGCGTTCAATACGGACATTTGGTTGAGATATCAACTCTTCGAAAGTTTCTGATGCCGCCTGTCTCGCGGCGTCTGGGAAGTTAGTAAATATATTTTCCGTCATATAAAATAATTCCTCTATTCGTTAGCTGAAGATCCGCGCAAGTCTACGTGACTATGGGAAGGATGTGCGAGTATCCACAGCAATGAGTAAAATCAAATTTCATGTATTTGGATACAAGAATCGGATGATTTGAATATAATTCTGCTCGAAGGAATAATAAATAAGGCACCATTGAATACTGACTCAGATATTAAGTACAATCCCTGCTGGCGTTAGTTAAGGCTCAACTGGCCTGTTTAGCTCCGGTTTATGCCTTTTAACACCATTAACAGTAAGATAAAGAAGAAGTTATCAATAGAAGAATTAAATAAAACAATTGAAAAATTAAACAAACTAGAGGACAAAATGTCCGTATTGTCTATTTTTGCCACTGATGACCATAGCCGCTGCTTGCACTTTAGCAGAGGATAGTCGGTTTCTTTGCCAGGCAATTACCAAAAACTGGAGAGTATTATCGCCTGTTCTCATCGCTTTCACTCTGTAACTAAAGTTACACCGCGGGGTGCACTTCTCGCTTGTACTCTTTTACTTGCCAGTTGCTCCTCCGAACCGCCGAGGTCGCTAGTCACCCCGCTACCTTCGGTGACTAAAGTTCAGCAGAGTCAGGAGCCGGTGCGCGGTGTCTGGCTGGCGACTGTTTCCCGCCTCGACTGGCCACCGGTAGCGTCAGTCAATGCCAGCAGTTCTGCTATCCGCATCAGCCAGCAGCAGCAAGCACTGACCGATAAGTTAGATAAGCTAAAAACTCTCGGTATCAACACCGTGTTCTTCCAGATTAAGCCTGATGGAACTGCACTGTGGGCATCAAAAATTTTGCCATGGTCAGATATGCTGACGGGCAATATTGGTGAGGATCCTGGATACGATCCCCTGCAGTTTATGCTGGATGAAGCGCACAAACGTGGCATGAAAGTCCATGCCTGGTTCAATCCCTATCGGGTATCTGTCAATACCAAGCCGGCTACTGTGACAGAACTGAACCGTACATTGTCGCTACATCCGGCCAGCGTATTTGTGCTACATCGCGACTGGGTCCGCACCGCAAACGAGCGCTTTGTCCTCGACCCGGGTATCCCTGAGGTACGGGACTGGATCACCAGTATCGTGGCCGAAGTCGTTGCACAGTATCCTATTGACGGTGTGCAATTTGATGATTATTTTTATGCCGAGTCAGCAGATTCAGCCCTGAACGACAGCCAGACATTCAAAGAGTATGGTCAATTATTTGAATCAAAAGCGGACTGGAGACGGCACAACACTTTGCAACTTATTCAACAAGTTTCACGCACTATCAAGCAATTGAAACCCAACGTTGAATTCGGCGTCAGCCCTTCTGGTGTCTGGCGTAACCGTTCACACGACCCAGCAGGTTCCGACACGCGAGGAGCGGCAGCATATGATGAAGCTTATGCAGATACCCGCCTCTGGGTACAACTGGGATTACTGGATTACATTGCTCCGCAGCTTTATTGGCCCTTCTCACGCCAAGTGGCCCGTTATGATGTGCTAGCCAAATGGTGGGTTAGCGTGGTGAAACCCACAAAAACACGGCTCTATATTGGTATTGCTCTGTACAAAGTGGGCGAACCTTCAAAAAATGAGCCTGAATGGTCGAATAATGGGGGCGTGCCAGAGCTGAAAAAGCAGCTCGATTGGAACGAGTCAGTACCACAAATCACCGGAACGATTCTGTTTAGAGAGAATAACCTCAACCAACCACAGACCCAAGAAGCAGTCAGTTACCTTCGAAGCCGCTGGGGTGGTTAACTAAACTATTTAGGCAATTATTTGGCCCAGCCGCTGTATCCCTGCTACGATTTCCGCAGGTGAATGAGCGGCAAAACCTAATAATATAGCCTGTTCTGGCGAATTTGTTTGGCAATAACGAGAAAGTGGTTGTGCCCCTAGCCCAATTTTACGACATTTATCGATAATATATTGCTCTTTCATATTGTCTAATAACCAGCAGACAATATGAATACCTGAATCAGCAGGTTCAATCTTAAAACTATTTGGCAGATATCGTTGTATGGCGTCTATTATTGCTTTTTTACGTTCGTAGCAGGCTTTTCTGACCCGTCTCACGTGGCGGGCGTAATGACCATCAGAAATAAAAGTGGCCAGTGTGGCTTGTTCTAAATAAGATGTACGCGTATCTGCATAGTATTTAGCGAGCTTAAATGACTCAATAAGATTATTCGGTATCACCAGGAAACCTAAGCGAAATTCGGGGAACATCATTTTTGAAAAGGTTCCGGCATATATTACTCGTTGTTGTTTATCTAACCCCTGAAGAGCTTGTATCGGCGGAGCGGTATAGCGGAATTCACTATTATAGTCATCTTCAAAAATCCACGTTTTATTTTCAGCCGCCCAGTCAAGTAAAGCCATCCTCCTCGATAAACTCAATGTTCCGCCCAGGGGAAATTGATGTGAAGGAGAAGTGAAAATCATTTTGGCATTTGGCCAGCGCCTGATGCCATAGGAAATATCCATACCGTCTTTATCACTGATTACAGGGCAAATTTTGGCACCCATAGAAGTAAATGCACCTAAAGCACAATCATATCCTGGTTCATCCAGCCAAACTTCATCACCCCTTTGCAACAGAACTTGTGCCGCCAAATTCATTGCCTGTTGAGTCCCATTAACAATGAGTATTTGGTCTTCATTACAATTTAAACCACGTGTGGTTCGAACATAATCAGATATTGCCATCCTTAATGGCTGAAATCCTAAAGGTTCATTTAATTGCCCAATCTGCTGGCGAAACTGCCGCCACGCTCGCCCTAATAACCGCCCCCAAAGTTCATGAGGAAATAAATCTGTACACCCTATTCCAATACTAAATATTCGATTTTGTCCGGTATAAGGTGAGGATTTATCCCAAATTGAAGACATTACTTTCATCTGCGGATTAATATTGAGTTCGATATTTTTATCATCAGCACATTGGTATTGGGAAGTAGCTTGTATATGAATCATTTCATCAGGAATAATGGATGAAACATAAGTACCCGCGCCCTTCTTGGTAATTAGATAGCCTTCATCAATCAAGCGTTCGAAACCCGAAATAACCGAATTCCTGGAAATTGACATCATTTCAGAAAGCGTTCTGCTGGAAGGTAGTTTAGTTCCCGACCTTAATTGCCCATTGAGGATCAATTCTTTTAGCGCATGATGAAACTGCTCTTTAATTACGCCTTTCTTAAGCAATAAACTGGGGAAGTTGGCATCGTTCTTTTTCATTGTAAAGTGGATCCATGAAAAATGAAGAAAGTGTACCTTATGTAAGACCACTATAAAAACTATGATTCAATCTCTAAAGGTTTATATTTCTATTTATGAATGCAAGAGGTTGATATGATTGATAATACCAATACTATTTCAGTGAGCCCAGTACAAGTAGATGACTACGCTAAATGGCTGCCCTATTGGCTGGACTACCAGAAATTTTATAACGTTCAGTTATCGGAACAGGCAACGCTAGTAACATGGAAACGGTTCTTTGCAGCAGAGATCCCGATGTATTGTGCAGTAGCGCGAGAAGGCCAAAAAATTCTTGGCTTCGTTCATTATGTTTTTCACGGTTCAAGCTGGGCCATCAATGATTTCTGTTACTTAGAAGACCTGTTTGTTACCCCAGAATCCCGAGGTAAACATGTTGGTAAACAGCTCATTGAATATGTAAACCAACAGGCACAGGAGCGCCAATGTGCTCGATTATACTGGCATACTCAGGAGAGTAATTTGACAGCTCAAAAACTGTATAACTGGATTGCTGAGAAACCCGGCGTCATTGAATATAGAATGCCCGTTTAAATAGCGAATGCTGAACATTTCAACCTTATATAATTGATGCAATAACAGATAGTCAGGCGGAATTTAAAGCATCGAGCAGGTTAATCGTCGATGCTTTTCTTTCTAATCAGCAGTGACCTATAAACACTTTTCTAAACGGTACTTTCAGGCGCAGTAAATCCTCAAATTAATAAATATACCAACCG
>NZ_JAZGQA010000157.1:0-10373 GCF_048593855.1 Yersinia sp. 2542 StPb PI | reverse complement strand
GGAAGCATGTTACTGACATCGATAATATTTAAAATAAGCACGTTCTTAAAAAGAACTAAGGATTTTATATATTACTCTGCGGGATATATGATTTTTAAATCTATGAGGATAAAGTTCCCATATTCTTCGGGTATTATTACCTCAAAGAGTATGGGAATAGCGTCTTACTTACAACACACCTTGGGCCAGCATTGCGTCTGCCACTTTAACAAAGGCCGCAATATTCGCGCCGTGTACATAGTGGGTTTGCTTGCCTTCGCCACCGTATTCAACACAAGATTGATGAATATCGAGCATGATGTGATGCAAACGGACATCAACTTTCTCTGCCTTCCAGCTCAGGCGGGCCGCGTTCTGCGCCATTTCCAGACCTGATGTGGCAACACCACCGGCATTGGCGGCTTTACCCGGTGCAAACAGCACCCCTGCATCAAGGAAAGCATCAGTTGCCTGAATAGTCGTAGGCATATTAGCGCCTTCGGCAACGGCTTTAACCCCGTTGGCAATCAGTTGACGTGCCGCTGGCAGGTCCAGTTCGTTCTGCGTCGCACATGGCAGCGCGATATCAACCGGTACACTCCATGGCTGCTGATCGGCTAAATAGACCAGATTACGTTCACGGGCATAATCTTCAATACGACCATAACGATTGTTCTTAATCTCAGCCAGATGAGCCAGTTTTTCTGGGGTAAAGCCTGTTTCATCAACCACCGTACCACCTGAGTCAGAAGCGGTAATCACTTTGGCACCCAGCGCCATGGCTTTTTCAATAGTGTATTGTGCGACGTTTCCGGCACCGGAAACCGAGACTTTTCGACCTTCAAAACCTAAGCCGTGACGTTTTAACATGGCGTCGGTGAAATAGACCAAGCCATAACCGGTGGCTTCCGGGCGAATCAGACTACCGCCGAAGGAGAGACCTTTGCCGGTGAAGACACAAGCGGTGTTATTCGACAGTTTTTTCATCATGCCAGACATAAACGCCACTTCACGGCCACCAACACCAATATCACCCGCCGGAACATCGGTATCCGGGCCGAGATGACGATACAGTTCCATCATCAGTGCCTGGCAAAAACGCATCACTTCAGCCTGACTTTTTCCTTTAGGATTAAAATCAGAACCGCCTTTGCCGCCCCCCATAGGCAGGGTTGTCAGGGCATTTTTAAAGGTCTGTTCAAAACCAAGGAACTTCAGAATCGATAAGTTTACTGATGGGTGGAAACGCATCCCGCCCTTATAAGGACCAATCGCCGAGTTAAACTGAACACGCCAGGCGCGGTTAACCTGAACTTTACCTTGGTCATCAGTCCAGGCAACGCGGAATTGAATAACACGTTCTGGCTCGACTAAGCGCTCCAGTAGGCTTTGTTCACGGTAATGTGGGTTTTGCTCCAGAAAGGGCCAAAGTGACGTGAAGACTTCACGTACTGCTTGGAGATATTCTGGTTGGTTGGCATCACGTTGTTGTAAAGATTCTAAAAACGACTCCAGAGAGGTTAAACCATTCATCACTAATAATTCCTTGTACCAATTAAGACTCTCCCTACACCTTTTTGCGAACTATTATTATTATCCAAATAGTGAGGAGACGATGTTGTGCATCTTCGACTATATCACTGGTTTATATTCATACAGCAAGGGATTTTGACAAAAACTTAGCAGGGTTATCAATGAGTGGCTATCGGGGCTTGGCGGGGGTTGTTGATTAAAAACGCCCGCAAAAGGCGGGCGTTAAAGCTAAACAGGATGACTCTCGCGAAACTTATTCGTCTTCGGCGTCGTCATCGCGCAGTGGCACGATAAGCATATCGACATGTACGGTATTGATCAGTTGGCGTGCTGAAGACATCAATTTGCTCCAGAAATCCTGATGATGGCCGCATAATACCAAGTCCATATCATATTTCTTAATGGCATCAACCAGTACCTGGCCCAAATCGCCGCTACCGCTGAGGGTTTGCTCAATTGGGTAGCCCGCATTTTGCGAAAGCTCAGTTAATGCATTATGGGTTTCTTCAGAGATACGTTTTTGCATATCGCCAAGATTAACGTCGATCAGACCGGTATAGAGGTCTGAGTAGTTAACATCAACATGGATCAGGGAAACTTTGGCATTGTACGGTCTGGCCATGGAGACCGCCTTTTCCACCAATACCTTACTTTCTGGAGATAGGTCAACCGCAATCAGAATGTGTTTGTAAGCCATAAGTAAACTCCTTCCATAATGTTAATTAATGGGTAAGCAAACATTCAACCTGTTGAACGGGTGCTAACACGGTATCTGCATACTATCATTATGACCCCTAACTGAAGTGTTTCACGGATCACAACGCACTGTTTTGATGATGATCACTAAAGCATTCGTATGTCATTTTGCACCAAATTGCACCAATAAGTGATGAGATTCGTCGGTTAATTGCCTTGGCGCACGGTGAGAATACTTGAATTTAAAGCAGATCATTATCTTAAGTATAGCGCTGATAAATCATCATGATTAACGGAATTTCATATTTGTGATGCAAATATAATTTACAAAAAACAGCGGCCAAATTTATCTAATTCAGTTAAGAAAGATTAATATTTAAGCTTAATTTGTATGGATTCTGAGCATTTATCAGTGGCAGATATTCGATATAAGTTAATGCTAATCGATACTTAACAAATGCCTAAATAGGCTTAATTTAGAGATTATCAGGCTATTTTCCATTTCATTTCCTACACTGATAAAGGGAGTCCTACACGTTCGGATACTGTGTCGAACGAACAACGTATCGAGCATAGTCAGAAAGCGGACGATAGGGGGTGTTTTTTGAGGCCCTGGGGGTGTTTGTATCGGCTAGAGTGAGCGATGGCACAGAGGTTCAGGTGATTGACCCAATGTGTGAGATATCGCTGGGAGGATAATTATGATCAGTACCGTCGCGCTTTTTTGGGCTTTATGTGTGGTATGTGTGATTAATATGGCACGTTATTATTCATCTCTGCGTGCTTTGTTAGTGGTATTACGTGGCTGCGACCCGTTGCTGTATCAATATGTTGATGGTGGTGGCTTTTTTACCTCCCACGGTCAGCCGAGCAAACAAATTAGATTAGTGGGTTACATCTTCGCCCAACGTTATCTTGATCACCACGATCCTGAGTTTATTCGCCGCTGTGAGAGGCTACGTGGGCAATTTATACTGACCAGTGCATTATGTGGATTGGTAGTGGTCAGTCTGGTGGGTTTAATGTTGTGGTATTAGTATGAATTATTGGCAGAGAAGCATTTAAAAAGGCGACCTGATAAGGCCGCCTTTTTTATTTACCATAACCGTTCAATATGCTTACTGCCCGGTCTTATCACCGTGCCAGGTTGAGGCGCACTATGATAGTAATACGTTTCGCTGGGTTTAAATGAATCTTAGAGCCACCCAGTACAACCCACCGGAAAGAAGAATAGATATTGGTAAGGTTAATACCCACGCCAACATAATGTTCTTCACCGTTTTACTCTGAACACCACCGCCATCAACCAACATGGTCCCGGCAACTGCTGAAGAGAGTACTTGCGTTGTCGATACTGGCATACCGGTATAACTCGCAATACCGATGGAAACCGCCGCAGTCATCTGGGCAGAAACCCCTTGCGCGTAAGTCATGCCTTTCTTACCAATTTTCTCACCGATGGTGACTGCCACACGTTTCCAGCCAATCATGGTACCCAAAGAGAGGGCCAGAGCGACGGCAACGATGATCCAGGTCGGTGCATATTCCACAGTTTCCAACAAATCTGTACGCAGATTATTGAGGAAACGGCGGTCTTCAGCACTGGTTTCAGGCAGCTTGGCAACAGTCCCTGCGGTTTCGGCAACACACATCAGCAAGCGACGCATATGGCTGCGTTGATCAACCGTCAGGTCGTCATAGCTTTGCAGATTAGCCAGCAACGTTTGAGCATGATCAATGGCAATCATGGCGCGTGAGCTATCACAATGGAACTGTGCCGGTGTATTCGGCAATGTTTCTGGTGCAGGTACCAGCGGTTTCAGCGCGACAGCATGAGGTAACACCTCAACATGTTGCTGATAATATTGTTGCAGATGGGTCACTGCATCGCGGGTGCGGGCAATATCATAACCGGTTGCATTCATATTCACGACGAACCCAGCCGGAGCCACGCCGATTAATACCAGCATGATCAAGCCAATCCCTTTCTGACCATCGTTAGCGCCATGAGAGAAACTCACACCGATAGCCGATAGAATCAGCGCAGTACGGGTCCAGAAGGGCGGTTTACGTTTACCGTCTTTCTTTTCACGTTCAGCAGGTGTCAGGTGAATACGTTGCTGTTTCTTGGACCCGTTCCAGTAACGACGTAGCAGGAACACCATCAAACCGGCAATAACCAGACCCACAATCGGGGATAAGATTAATGACAGGAAGATTTGAATCATCTTAGGAACGTTCAGTGCATCTACAACAGATGTACTGGTCATTAATGCATTGGTTAAACCAATACCGATGATTGCACCAATTAGCGTATGAGAGCTGGAAGCCGGGATACCGAAATACCAAGTGCCCAAATTCCAGATAATCGCCGCCAGTAGCATAGAGAAGACCATAGCCAACCCATGCGCCGAACTGACGTTTAACAGCAGATCAGTAGGCAATAAGTGAACGATAGCATAAGCCACGCTCAAACCGCCCAGCATCACGCCGAGGAAGTTAAACACCCCTGCCATCACAACAGCAACCTGTGAACGCATGGCACGGGTATAGATTACGGTCGCGACCGCATTGGCTGTATCATGAAAACCATTGATGGCTTCGTAAAACAGCACGAACAACAAAGCAAGAACTAACATTAGGCCGGTATGGAAATCCAGGCCAGCGAAAAGATGTAGCATAAGCGTTACGCCAGTTTGTGGACATGAACGCGGCGCATTATCAGTGACAATGGGGGGTGGGGAAAAGGAAAATATGACCTTTTTTTGACATGACCGCAGACGAATTCGTCTTATTGAACAACATATGCATGTTATATCAGCAAGTTACTTAGTTTTACCGTATGAGACATTTTCTTACTATGGCGATATTCCTGCGAGCGACTTACAATCTCCCGCCGCCAATTTGTCGGTTGAATGCGCTAAATAATATAATAATCAGCCAAAAGCGGGCAATTTTGCAGCGATGATGATTTTACTCAGTGAGGCCCAGTGTGGAACAGTTTGATGTGGTAGTGATAGGTGCAGGTGCTGCGGGGCTATTTTGTGCCGCTCAGGCCGGACAAGCCGGATGTCGGGTGTTGTTGGTCGATAACGGCAAAAAGGCTGGGCGCAAGATACTGATGTCTGGTGGTGGCCGCTGTAATTTTACCAATCTCTTTGCAGAGCCTGCCGCGTATCTGTCACAGAATCCTCACTTCTGTAAATCTGCCTTGGCACGTTATACCCAATGGGATTTCATCGATCTGATGAATCGCTATGGCATTGCCTGGCATGAGAAAGCGCTAGGGCAGTTGTTCTGTGATGACTCTGCTCAGCAGGTGGTTGAACTATTACTGAAAGAGTGTGAGCTGGGGCAAGTCACGATTCGGTTGCGTAGCGATGTTTTGTCGATTGAAAAAAGCGACACCGGTTTCGTATTACAAATTAATGATTTGGAAGTGAGTACTAACTCACTTGTCGTCGCCTCTGGCGGACTCTCTATGCCCGGACTTGGTGCTTCACCGTTCGGCTATAAGCTGGCAGAACAGTTTGGCTTGAAAGTCCTCCCTACCCGTGCGGCGTTAGTCCCGTTCACCTTGCACAAACCGCTGCTGGAGCACCTGCAAACATTATCTGGGGTTTCCGTGCCTGCGGTGGTCACCGCCGAAAATGGCGTTAGCTTCCGTGAGAGTATTTTGTTTACTCACCGTGGGCTTTCTGGCCCAGCAATTTTACAACTTTCAAGTTATTGGCAGGCTGGTGAGTATGTGAGCATTAACTTACTTCCTGATACTGATTTAGACGATTTTCTAAACAGTGAGCGAAAAAACCACCCTAATCAGACACTAAAAAATACTCTGGCTCAACGGTTACCTAAGCGGCTGGTGGAGTGCCTTCAGACCTTGGAGCAACTGCCAGACGTTACCCTGAAGCAATTAAACGCGCCGCAGCAGGCCGCGTTAGTCGTCAATCTTCAACAATGGCGAGTGCAGCCCAATGGCACCGAGGGTTACCGTACTGCTGAGGTCACTCTTGGTGGTGTTGACACCCAAGAGCTCTCCTCTAAGACAATGGAGGCCCATAAAGTGCCTGGAATGTACTTTATTGGCGAGGTTGTTGATGTCACTGGCTGGTTGGGTGGCTATAACTTCCAATGGGCCTGGAGCTCTGCCTGGGCCTGTGCGCAGGCATTGGCGGTTATGCGGAAACAATAAAGTCTGTTCAGTGACGCTAAAATTCGAATAGACTCGCTTTTAATGACATTAAAATTTGTTTCTTAGCTTTATATCAATAAGTTGGATTTATTTTCCACCATGCTAATTTGACGTGGCTAGAACGCTGATTGCAGTATTAAAGACAATATTAATTGTTTGTAGTTAGGGTTTATGGTTAGGAAGTTGGTGTAATAAGGATCACTTCAAGTGATCCTTAACTGATTGGCATTACGCCCAATGGGGGTGTTTTTTATTGTTTCCCCCCTATATTCCCGAACAAAACTCGGAAAGGTCTACCCCGGCACAGATTAACGCCTAAATCCTCCCTCGGCCGAATCTTTTAAAAGACAATAAAACATTTAGAAAGTACCTTGATTAAGGTACTCATTATTCTGCGTTATCTATCATGAGTATCATTAATAACATCATGATAAGAATCGTTATTCACTTCTGGAGAGATTTATGAAGGCGCTTTTACTGAAACAGTTACCACGGTGTAAAGCATTACTGGCTCTGATGGTTGTTGGAGCCTGCGCTCTGCCTCTTGGCTTCCCGACGATCAGTATGGCTGCCGCACCCACGCAGCAACAGACGCAGGTTCCCGGCTACTATCGTATGGCATTAGGTGATTTTGAAGTCACAGCCATCTATGACGGTTATGTAAAGCTGGGTACCAATCTGCTGAAGGATATCAATGAGAAAGATATTCAGACGCTGCTGTCCAGCATGTTTCTTGATAGCACCAACGGGGTACAGACTGCGGTAAATGCCTTCTTGATCAATACCGGTACCAACCTAGTCTTAGTTGATGCCGGCACCGCACAATGTTTCGGGCCGACACTGGGTGCTGTGGTCGATAATATTCGTGCTGCGGGTTATCAGCCTGAGCAAATTGATACTGTATTGCTGACCCATCTACATCCCGATCATGCCTGTGGTATTAACAATCAGGGTAAAGCCGCATTCCCTAATGCTACGGTGTATGTGTCAAAAGGGGATGCCGATTTCTGGCTGAATAAAGACGTCGCCAGTAAAGCTACGCCAGAACTGCGCCCAATGTTTGAAAAATCAATGGAATCGGTTGCCCCTTATGCGGCAAACAATAAATTAAAAATTTACACTGCTGGTGACACCTTATTACCAGGCGTCAAAGTGGTGCCAACGCCGGGCCATACCCCGGGGCACACTTCATATCTTTTCACCTCAAAAGGCGACAACTTGCTGGTGTGGGGCGATATTGTACACAGTCATTCCATCCAATTTGCGCGCCCGAATGTCTCTTTAGAATTTGATACGGATAGCAAACAGGCTGTGGTCACGCGCAAAGCTATCTTTGCCACCGCCGCTAAAGACAAACTGTGGGTGGCGGGCGCTCATCTTCCGTTCCCTGGTTTGGGCCATGTCCGGGCAAATAAAGTTGGCTACACTTGGGTGCCGATAGAATACAGCCCGATGATTGAGAAGAAATAAGGTAATAACACTAAACTGACCATAGTGAAATCTATGGTCAGTTCTATTTTATCCGATCTATCATTGAGTTAGCGCGGTATGACTATCAACGCAATGCCTGAAGAATATTATAGGCAGCTTGCACACGAACAGGATTAGGGTAATTCTTGTTAGCTAACATCACTATGCCAATATTTTCCTCTGGGATGAAGACAATATAAGCCCCAAAGCCATTGGTAGCACCGGTCTTATGCACCCAGGATGCCCGTGTTGCTGGGTGTGCTGGGTGTGCTGGCAGCAATTCCTCAACTTTACGCGGTTTCAACGCGATATCATTGCCACTGTCGGCGATGACCTCCTGTGGGTTGATAGGCCAGTTATACATTTCCCATCCCAACCCCTGGAACATCTCCCCCGCCTGGAAATAGCGAGACTGAGCCGCGATGATGGCTTTCTTTAACTTATCGTTTTCGGCAGGTAGGCTGTCTGGGTCCATATTGGCCTGCATATATCTCACCATATCTTTCGTGGTGGTTTTTACCCCATAAGCTTCCTCACCCAGCATGCCCAATGTAACGCGTACTGGCTGACCATCCTTATATCCCCATGCATAGCTTGACTGCATCGATTCAGGGACGGTGATAAAAGTATGTGTCAGTTTTAAGGGCTGGAATACATACTTTTTCATGTAGTTTTCGAAGGTTAATTGGCTTTTTTTCACCGCCAACGCCCCGAATAAACCAATACTGGCATTGGAGTAATTGCGCATCACTCCAGGTGCCCATTGTGGCTGCCATTGCTGATAATATTGCCATAATGATTTTTGGTCTGTAACCGAATCGGGCAGTTGAAGAGGTAGCCCCCCCGCAGTGTAGGTTGCCAGATGCAGCATTTTCACATCTTGCCACTGACTACCCGTTAGTTCAGGAGCGTATTCCGTCACTGGATCATTAAGGTTCATAATGCCGGTTTGCATGGCATATTCCCCGGCTATTCCGGTAAAGGTCTTACTTACTGAACCGAGTTCAAACAACGTATTCTCAGTGACTGGGATATCTGCTTTTATATCCGCTACGCCATAGTTAAAAAACTGTGGCTTTCCGTCATAAAATACAGCGACGGCCATGCCGGGAATATTCTGTTGTTCGATCAACGGCTTAAGGGTGTTATTGACGATAGTCGCAACCTGTTGCTCCGTAAGTATGGTTTGTGCCGAGGTATAAAATGGCGAAGTTGCGATAGCGGTAAAGACCAAGGTATTGATTACAGACTTTTTCAACATTAGAAAATCTTCCTTAGATTGATAAACAACAAGCAGTGTGTCTCCTTCTGCGTCGCTGATTTTGCGATGATTGACTATGGATAACAATCGATTATATTTAGTGTTTGATAATAGAAAATCTAACAGATAATCCTATGGTACGCAGTTATATTCCCCTAAATTCACTTCGCGCCTTCGAAGCCGCAGCCAGACAGTTAAGTTTTACTAAGGCTGCTATCGAATTAAACGTTACCCATGCAGCAATAAGCCAGCAGGTCAAAGCGCTGGAACAACGCCTCAATTGCCGTCTGTTTATTCGTATTTCACGCGGATTAGTGTTAACAACCGAAGGTGAGAATCTCCTACCGATCCTTAATGATTCCTTTGATCGTATCGCTGACACGCTAGACCGTTTTTCCGCTGGGGTAATGCGTGAGAAAGTCAGAGTAGGTGTGGTTGGGACCTTTGCAACCGGCTATCTCCTGCCGCGCCTGAGGGATTTTCAACAACGTTATCCACATGTGGATGTTTCACTTTCAACGCATAACAACCGTGTTGATGTGGTGGCTGAAGGGCTGGATTATGCTATTCGCTATGGCAATGGTGCCTGGCATGATACTGAGTCGCAATTTTTATGCGATGCGCCACTTGCTCCTCTGTGTGCTCCCTCGTTAGCGGGATGTTTACACCATCCTGATGACCTGCAAAAATTTACGCTGCTTCGTTCCTATCGTCGCGATGAGTGGTCGGCATGGTTTAGTGCGGCTGGAGGATGTGTCCCTTCACCTTCGCAGCAAATAATAGTGTTCGATTCGTCGGTGAGCATGCTGGAAGCGGCGCAGGCAGAGATAGGCATTGCGCTGGCTCCACCGTCCATGTTTACGCATCTGTTACTCAGAGAACGCATTATCCAGCCCTTTAGCACCACGATTAGCCTGGGCGGGTACTGGTTAACCCGGCTACAATCGCGCACAGAAACTGCCGCGATGCGGGATTTTTCTCTGTGGTTATTATCTGAGATGAAATCTGAACTCAGCCTTGGCAGACCACTAATTTAGCAACCACTGATTCTATTCAGAAACCAGTATACTAACGCTACATTTTGGCAGCGAAGAATATAGGTTTCTGTTATTTCCTCCCTCTAGCACAAATTTCCCTCAGTATTTGTGCCGAATTCAGTATGAATAATAAATAGACGATAACATGGCTGATATATAGAAAATTGCCACGGATAAAATACATGCATGACGGATAAAATGC
>NZ_JAZGQA010000156.1:0-10335 GCF_048593855.1 Yersinia sp. 2542 StPb PI | reverse complement strand
TATCAATTGGCGATATAAAATCCCTGCCAATAGGGTTCGCTATATTTTAAATTAATAAAAACAAGAGATTAACAAGGTTCTCTGTTTGGGTGTTACTGCGTAATTTACTGGTAAAAATGAGATAATATGACACACTACTATTAGTGCGGATTAACCTTCAGGCTCTTATCGTGATTCACGCATTAAGCTAAATAAAAAAATAGATTGTCATAAAACAGTTGGTTGTAATAAACAATAGGTTGTAATAAAAAATGGGTTGTAATAAAAAAATGGGTTTAAATCATGACGACACTCAGTGAACAGGCTCCACCTCTGTTACATGACACCAAGCTTGAACAGCAGATTTTAAGACGTTCAATTTTTTGCACTTTGTTTATCGCCATTATGGGGATTGTTTTTGGTATCGTATGCGGTTCGATGTCGATTATTTTCGATGGTATGTTCTCTGCTTTAGATGCTGGAATGTGCAGTTTATCGCTATTGGTTTCCCGATTACTCGGTCAGCCGCACAGCCGGCGCTTTCAATACGGTTTCTGGCATGTGGAACCATTGGTTCTGGCTTTCAATGGCAGCTTGCTGGCCTTTCTTTGTCTTTACGCATTCGTCAATGCTATTAAGGGGATTTTCGACGGCGGCAGGGAATTGGAGTTGGGGTGGGCGATTGTTTATGCATTAGTGGTCAGTATTTTCTGTTTCACCCTCTTTTTAAAACAACGTCGTTTAAATAAACGAGTTAAATCCGAGCTAATTGCATTGGATACCAAAAGCTGGTTAATGTCGGCCTGCATCAGTTCTGCGTTATTAGTAGCCTTCTTGCTTTCATGGTGTATGGAAGGGACCCGCTATGCGCATTTGATTGTTTATACCGACCCCGCTGTATTGGCCTTGTTAACCCTGATCTTAATACCTGTGCCAATAAAAACAGTCATTTCGGCAGTTCGTGAAGTATTACAAATGACGCCAGACAATCTGGATAATGCCATTGAGAGCTTAATGGATAAGTTAATGGCGAAATATAAATTTATTGATTACTCCCACTATGCTACCCGCATGGGGCGGGGGTTGTTTATCGAGATTCATGTGGTTATTCCACCAGAGATGGAGACGAGTGGTGTCAGTTATTTTGACCAATTACGCGATGAAATAGCCAAAGAAATTGGCGAGTCCGGCCCTCATCGGTGGCTAACCATCTCCTTTACCCGCGATGCAAAGTGGTTATAGCATCAACATCAATAGCGGGTATGGCGGCGTGTAAATAAATTAACCAAGGTAATGATTCTTATGAACAAGATGATTATTAAGCGCCAGGTAAAACTAAACGCTATTGATACGCCGCCAAGGTTTGATGCTGTTACTAAGGTAGCCATTAATGATGAAACCATCGAATATCGCAAAGCTAAAGTTATTAGTAATATGCGCCGTGCCGCTATCGATTATTTATTGGTGTATGCGGACAAAGAGCATGGGGGTAACTTTGAATATCTGGCGGGGTTTATTCCCCGTTTTGAAGAAGCGGCTATGGTGTTACATGCCTCAGGCGAGGTCTATTTATTATTAGGTAACGAGAATTTAAAGTTATCTGACTATGCCAGAGTCAGAAATACCGCGATTCATGTTCCCTATTTTTCATTGCCAAATCAACCAATGGACAACAGTAAAACGCTTACTGAATTATTGGCAGCAACCGGGATTCAGCAGGCTAAAAAGATTGGGGTTGCAGGATGGAAACTGTTTACCAGTAAGCTGGACGATAACAGTCAGCTATTTGATATTCCGCATTTTATTTTGGATGCGATTAAAAAGTCTGCTTCACCCGTAGCAACGATTATTAACGCCACCAGTCTATTTATTGGCAGTGATATTGCAGCTAGAGTGACCAATAATGCTAATGAATTGGCGCACTATGAATATGGCGCTAATTTGGCGTCGAATTGTATTCTTAATGCATTGGCGGCGGTTGATATCGGCATAACAGAAAAGCAACTGGGCAGTTATCTGGCAGATGAAGGCCAACCGAACAGTGTTGTGATAATTGCTGCGACTGGCGCCAGATTTGAACAGGCAAATTTATATCCCAGTGATAAAGCGGTACAACTCGGCGATAAAATATCATTGACCACCGGGTTTAAAGGCGGTTTGAGCAGTAGAACCGGCTATGCGGTTCATCATGCAGATGAACTACCGCGCGCGGAAAGAGATTATCTTGATAAGGTTGCGCTACCTTATTACACAACAGTCGTCGCTTGGCTGGAAAATATTCGTATTGGTATGCCAGGGAAAGAGATGTACGCATTAGTGGAAACTGTTTTCCCAAAATCACAATACCATTGGTCGCTAAATCCCGGCCATTTAGTTGCTGATGAAGAGTGGTTGTGCTCTCCCATTTATAGCGATTCTGAAGAGATAATTCGCAGTGGGATGATATTCCAAATCGATATCATTCCTTCGGTAAAAGGTTATGCCGGAGTGAGTGCTGAGGAGTGTATTGCACTGGCTGATCAGCATTTACGTAATGCGCTCGCTGCACAGTATCCTGATGTTTGGCAAAGAATACAAAAACGTCGTAGTTATCTCAGCGATATCCTGAATATCCATCTCAGCGAAGAGGTGCTACCGATGTCTAACACAGTTGGCTATCTGCGGCCATTCCTGCTGGATAAATACAGTGCATTGCAATGTATTGATGAGTAACAGCACGAATAACCTAGGGTTTAGGGTATTTATTTAAGGGGCTAATAGCCCCTTTTAGTGGCATCAAGCTTTTATTGCCGCAGCCACTTAGCGCCAGATTTAAGCTCTTGCTGAGATTTCGTGCAAAACTGGAGGCGATACTCTTGCCATCTTGTGGCATAATGCGCGCCGAATCACATTTTCTATAATTCTTGAATATCCCTATTCAGTAATCCAATCGAGAGCGAGCTCTGTGCTAAGTACTAACAATATCACCATGCAATTCGGCAGCAAGCCGCTGTTTGAAAACATTTCAGTAAAATTCGGTGGCGGTAATCGCTATGGTCTGATCGGCGCTAATGGCTGTGGTAAATCCACCTTCATGAAAATCCTTGGCGGTGATTTAGTTCCTAGCGGCGGTAACGTATTCCTTGACCCGAATGAGCGTCTGGGTAAGTTACGTCAGGACCAATTCGCCTTTGAAAACAACACAGTGCTGGACACCGTTATTATGGGTCATGGCGAGCTGTGGGAAGTAAAAGAAGAGCGCGACCGCATCTACGCTATGGCTGAAATGAGCGAAGCAGACGGCTATAAAGTGGCTGATCTGGAAGTTGCCTATGGTGAAATGGATGGTTACAGCGCAGAAGCCCGTGCCGGTGAATTATTGCTTGGTGTAGGTATTCCGGTTGAACAACATTATGGGTTGATGAGCGAAATCGCTCCTGGCTTTAAATTGCGTGTATTGCTGGCGCAAGCCCTGTTCTCAGACCCGGAAATTTTGCTCCTCGACGAACCGACCAACAACCTGGATATCGATACTATCCGCTGGTTGGAACAAGTGCTGAACGAACGTAGCAGCACCATGATTATTATTTCCCATGACCGTCACTTCCTGAACATGGTGTGTACCCACATGGCGGATCTGGATTATGGCGAACTGCGTGTTTATCCGGGTAACTATGACGAATACATGACGGCGGCGACGCAAGCTCGTGATCGTCTGTTGTCAGATAACGCCAAGAAAAAGGCCCAGATCTCTGAGCTGCAATCTTTCGTTAGCCGCTTTAGTGCCAACGCCTCTAAATCTAAACAGGCGACGTCTCGCGCCCGTCAGATTGATAAAATTCAGCTTGATGAAGTGAAAGCATCTAGCCGCCAGAACCCGTTTATCCGCTTTGATCAGGATAAAAAGCTGTTCCGTAATGCGCTGGAAGTTGAACTGTTGACCAAAGGTTTTGATGACGGCCCGCTGTTTAAAAAACTGGATTTGCGCCTGGAAGTGGGTGAAAAAGTGGCTATCCTCGGGCCAAACGGTATCGGTAAATCGACTTTGCTGAAAACCTTGGTAGGGGATTATGAGCCGGATTCTGGCACCGTGAAATGGTCTGAAAACAGTAAGATCGGTTACTACGCGCAGGATCATGCCAGCGACTTTGAAATCGATCTGACGGTATTTGACTGGATGAGTCAGTGGAAACAGGAAAAAGACGACGAGCAGGCTGTGCGCAGTGTGCTGGGCCGCTTACTGTTTAGCCAGGACGATATTAAGAAGAAAGTACAGGTCTTGTCTGGTGGTGAGAAAGGGCGGATGTTGTTTGGTAAGCTGATGATGCAGCGCCCTAACATCATGGTAATGGATGAGCCAACCAACCATTTGGATATGGAATCGATTGAAGCGCTGAACATGGCATTGGAAATGTACGAAGGCACGCTAATCTTCGTTTCCCATGACCGTGAGTTCGTCAGTTCTTTAGCGACCCGAGTGATTGAAATGACACCAGGCAAGCTGATCGACTTTACCGGTAACTACGAAGACTATCTGCGTAGCCAGGGTATTCAGTCCTGATTAGTTGATGGTGTGTTGATAAGAGAGCTGATGCATTGCATCAGCTTTTTTTTTGCGCTAAATAGGCGGCTAATCTTTGCCACAGACTTCACAGTGGACATCTTTGGCAAGCTTCATGGTCCGAAACTCTGCCGTTGCGGCGTCATACATCAATATGCGCCCAGATATCACCTGACCATAATCAGCTAACAGCTTTATGGTTTCCATGGCTTGTAAATTACCAATAATCCCCACCAGGGGCGACATTACCCCGGCTTCAACACAGGTCAGTGCATTGTCACCGAATAACCGACTGAGGCAGCGATAGCAGGGTTGGTTTGGCTGATAAGTGAAAACACTGATTTGCCCCTCCATGCGAATTGCTGCACCTGAAACCAATGGTTTACGTTGTGCATGACACAGGCGATTGAGTTGCTCGCGGCTGGTGACATTATCAGTACAATCCAGCACCAACTGATGTTCAGCAATGGTTGCCGCGAGTTGTTGGTCATCTAACTGACCATCAATGGATTTCAGTGCCAAATGGGGGTTTATTTCAGACAGCGTCAATGCCGCAGAGGCCACTTTTGACATTCCGATACGATTATCACGATGCAAAACCTGCCGCTGCAGGTTGGAAAGCGAAACCGTATCAAAATCCAGCAGGGTAAGGTGGCCCACGCCTGCGGCTGCCAGATATTGTGCAGCTGCGCATCCTAGCCCCCCTAATCCAACGATTAACACCTTGGCAGCATTCAGTTTTTCCTGACCGTCAAAATCAAAACCGCGCAGCACGATTTGCCGGTTATAACGCAGGGCTTGGGCATCGGTCAGTTCTGGCAGCATCTCAGCCTCCGCACAATTTACAATTCATTGTCCCAATAGCCCGTTAAACAGTTCGATTTCAACTGTTTCACCGATCGAGACTGAGCCGCGTTCTCGTTCCAGCACAATAAAGCAGTTACCTTGGCTGAATGAACTAAAGACGTGAGACCCTTGATGGCCGGTGCTACGTACTTCCAATTCACCGCTAGCATTGGTGGAGAAAATACCGCGTTGAAAATCTAAACGGCCAGGGGATTTCTTCAATTTTGTCGCGGCGACTGCGTTGAGGCGCAGTGGTGCACGCCACCCCGCATGGCCGGAGAGTTTAGCAATAAGGGGTTGTACCAACTGATAGAATGTTAGCGCAGCCGAGACTGGATTACCCGGTAAGCCACAGAACCAGGCGTTATCCAATTTGCCGAAAGCAAAAGGTTTGCCGGGTTTTATCGCCAACTTCCAGAAACCGATATCGCCTAACTCTTCCAGCATCTGTTTGGTGTAATCCGCTTCACCCACCGAGACACCACCACTGCTGATAACAAGGTCAGCGGCGGCATCGGCTTGTTCAAATGCGGTGCGCAAGGCGCGTTGATCGTCACGGATCACGCCAAGGTCAACTATCTGGCAGCCTAACTGTTGCAGCATTAACCGTACTGCAAAACGATTGGTATCGTAAATCTGCCCTTCGCCCAAGGGCTGCCCGACTGGTTGCAATTCATCTCCGGTGGAGAAAATAGCCACTTTTAGTGAGCGAAATACTGCAATCTCTGCAATGCCTAATGAGGCGAGTAGCGGCAATTGCGCCGCACCTAATTTTACCCCTGCGGGGAAAACGGCAGCACCTTGTTGGATATCTTCGCCCGGCAAGCGGATATTTTGCCCAACCTGCACCTGGCCATTGAATATGACACCTTGTTCACTGGTCACGGCTTGTTCTTGCATGATGACGGCATCGGCTCCCTCAGGGATTGGGGCACCGGTCATGATACGCACGCAAGTATTGGCCGGCCACTCACCTTTAAACGGCGCACCAGCAAAAGCTTTACCAGCCACCGGCAGCGGTAATGTGCTGCTAAGCTCATTACAACGCACAGCATATCCGTCCATGGCTGAATTGGCGAAGGGGGGCACAGCAATCGGTGATGTAATTGCACTGGCGGTGATACGTCCCGCCGCTTCGGTCAATGCGATGATTTCTGTTGCCTGCAATGGCGTAACCTGCGACAGCATTTTAGTCAGAGCTTGTTCGAGAGAGAGTAAATCCGAGGTATTACTGTGATCCATGCTGGACTCCGTGGTCAGTGTGCACCGTTAGCTAGAGGTAATTATGGGTGCTGAGCTACCATCAAATAATGAAACCATTATGGCAGAGATTGTCAGGTGGGTGAATGGATGGCGGCGCAAAGAGACGATAGACTGATACTACCTTGATCAGTGCTATTATTTTCATGGGTATAAACCTTCGGCAGGCAACACAGGGGTGTGACATGGAGTATCAATCGATTCTGGACTTTTGGTTTAACGAGATGGACCCGGCGTTGTGGTTCAAAAAGGATGAGGACTTTGATGCTCTGCTACGCAAACGGTTTGGCCCGGTTTGGCAAGCGGCATCAAAGGGGGAATTGGCCGACTGGCGGTTTAAAATTGAAGGGCGTTTGGCGGAAATATTGATACTGGATCAATTCAGCAGAAACCTGTTCCGTGATTTACCTGCGTCATTTTCTTGTGACGGGATGGCGCTGGTGTTAGCGCAGGAAGCAATCAGCAGTGGTCAGACGAAACAATTATCTGATATTCAACGCGGCTTTCTATATCTTCCTTTTATGCATTCCGAATCGGGGCTTATTCATAAACAGGCATTAGAACTCTTTACCGAATTGGGTAATGACAATCAGCTTGATTATGAGTTACGCCATAAAGCGATTATTGATCGCTTTGGCCGCTACCCACACCGCAATCATATCCTTGGGCGAGTCTCAAGTGCAGAGGAACAGGCTTTTCTTCTCCAGCCCGATTCTGCTTTCTAGGCGGAAAAGGGCAGACGAATACAGGGTCAGCAACATCGCTGTGCTGGCCACTTATCGTCACTTTTACTACGTACTGTTCCCGTTTGTTTCTGTCGTTCAGCTCACAAAAAAGCCTTCACCAAACAGTCGACTTAACATATTTATGCCATTGACATCACACAGAAAATTGAGGTTTTTCCTAAACTACTCTCTGCGCTATAACTCTCATTGAAACGATAATGTTACCAATATATAACAATCTAACAATCTAACAATATAAAAATGAGAGTTCAGTGTCTGTGATTTCTCGGTTCTGAGCTTATATGGCATGGACGTTTAACAATATGGCAGACGCATCATTATGGTTGAAACAACTTCATTAGACACTACTGTGGTAGAAGGTCAGGGAACATCAGCACGTCTGACAGATAAAGCAGATACCCGGCAACGGATACGAGCCATTGTTGGGGCCTCTTCTGGGAATTTGGTTGAATGGTTTGATTTCTATATTTACTCTTTTTGCGCGCTCTATTTTGCCCCGCTTTTTTTCCCCAGTGATAATCCAACCACCCAATTAGTGCAGACTGCCGGTGTTTTTGCTGCTGGTTTTTTGATGCGCCCGATTGGCGGCTGGTTATTTGGTTATATTGCTGACAAACATGGCCGCAAGTTATCCATGTTGATTTCGGTCTATATGATGTGTGCCGGCTCGCTGATGATTGCCTGCCTGCCAACCTATGCGTCAATTGGTAGCCTGGCACCGGTCTTACTGTTAGTCGCCCGTTTATTCCAGGGGTTATCTGTTGGGGGCGAATATGGCACCAGTGCCACCTATATGAGTGAAGTCGCAGTGAAAGGGCACAAAGGGTTTTATGCTTCGTTCCAATATGTCACATTAATTGGCGGCCAATTGCTGGCATTATTGGTGCTGGTTCTATTACAGCAAACACTTTCATCAGAGGTATTGCACAGTTGGGGCTGGCGTATTCCTTTTGTTCTGGGCGCACTGTTGGCAGTGGTTGCTCTTTACTTACGCCGTTCACTGAATGAAACCTCGGATGAGAAGAACCGTAATAAGAAGGATGCGGGCAGCTTGAAAGGGCTATGGAAGAACCGTCGCGCATTTATTATGGTACTAGGCTTCACCGCGGGTGGCTCTCTTTCTTTTTATACCTACACCACCTATATGCAAAAGTATTTAGTCAATACCGCCGGGATGGATGTGAAAACCGCCAGTCTGGTCATGACGGCGGCATTATTTATTTTTATGTTGGTACAACCTTTATTTGGTGCATTATCCGATCGCATTAGCCGCCGTACATCTATGCTAACGTTTGGTCTATTATCAATGCTATTAACGGTACCTATTCTGCATGCACTAAAAGGGGTAACCAGTCCATATATTGCGTTTATGCTGATTATTACCGCTCTGATTATTCTTAGTTTTTATACTTCTATTGGCGGGTTACTAAAAGCAGAGATGTTCCCACCAGAAGTCAGAGCTTTGGGTGTTGGCCTGTCTTATGCAGTTGCAAATGCCATGTTTGGTGGGAGTGCTGAATACGTGGCGCTGTCTCTCAAGTCTTTTGATATGGAAAACAGCTTCTTTTGGTACGTTTCGGCAATGTGCTTCGTCACCTTCCTGGTTTCATTGCGCCTGCACCGCAAAGGGCAAGAGGTTGAACTATAAAGGGCTAATGTAGTGTACAACTGAAGCCACAATAAGATGGCTTCAGTAACTATGGGCTAAATGATGCTTAATAGTGGCCAGTAATTTCCCTGTTCCACAACATGTATCATCATATCCTGCAGTATGTCTGCGATTAATAACTCTGTCGTGAGGGCAGCCGCCATGACAAATAGAAAACCACTCGCAATGTTGCATTTTTTCAGTCGCGTTTTTTTCCTCATTGATGGCTTGTTGATTATGCGATGAATGAGCTAAAAGATCCGCCAGGTTAGTATTTAACAAAGATCCATAGATGCTACCTTTATCACCCACATATTTGTCGCAGGGAGAGATGTCACCATTGGGTTCTAAGGTGATAATTTCCTGCGAGCAATTGCCAGACCAATAACATGCGGAAGGTTTATTTTTAGCATCTTTCAATACACGAATAAAATCATCAAAAACAGCAATATGTATCTTTCCCTGATAACCGTTTACCCAAATAGTAAACAGCTCTGATAGAAACTGGATAAATTCAGCATAACTGATAAATCCTTCGCCAACATACTGCCCTTTAACGAGTCTATTATCAGGAACTATATTAAGAAACTCAATGTGGGTTAATTCTATTGAGATAAAATAGTCCAACATCTCTTTCATGTCAGTTTGATAAACTTCTCGGTCAACAACAATAAGAGCACCATATGGAATATTATACTCTAGAAGTTTTTTTATTCCTTTGGCTATGCGTTCAGATGTCTTTCTGCCTCGATAGTCTACCCGCCGTTTATCATTTACCGCTGGTACTCCATCAAGACTAATTCCGACATTCATGCCAATACCTTTAATAAATATTAACCACTCATTTGAGATGTTAACGACATTTGATTGCATGGTGTTGGTTATATATTGCTCTGGCCGCTTGAATTGTTGCTGCAACCAAATAAGCTTTTTAAAAAATGATGGCTTTAGTAGTGTTATTTCACCGCCATGCCAGACAAACTCAAATCTATTTACATTAGGAATGGCAAGGATCTGCCGTACTGTCCGGACGAGGGTATGAAATGACACCGTCTGATTGGGGCCTTCTGCCCATGAGTGGCAGTAGGTACAACGAAGATTACATAAACGGGTTGCCTTTAACACAACAACCAGTTTTTTTGCTTGAATAGCTTTCACTGAAATACTTTTTTTAATCTCTTCGTTGAATGTATCTAGCTCATCACTATCGAGTAATTTTTTTGCTGGTATTTTACCAATAAGATAAGATGATAGTGTTCTGTATTCACATGTATCGAGCTTTTCCAGTTCTTTGAGACCTATATCATTTATCTTAG
>NZ_JAZGQA010000155.1:0-10415 GCF_048593855.1 Yersinia sp. 2542 StPb PI | reverse complement strand
GTTAAATAACTAAAGTAAGTAATATATAATTAAAGTCATTGCATTAATTTACTATTTTGGGTTAATGATATTGAATTCCATCTGCATCCCCTCCTGACAGATTTTTTATTTTCTGGCAAATGAAATGTTTTGCTGAAACGGTTTTAGTTCACAGATATTTACCCCTTTCAGACTCAATCAATTATCCATTGATAAAGATCAACTTAATTATATTTGCAGAGTTACAAACTATTAACAGAATATCCTTCATCTTTTTTCAAAGTGCAGGTGTGTTGGCTGCTCTCACTTACTCTAATCACTTACTTATGTAAGTTCATCGGGGTTCTTTCGTTTGCGGCCGTCCTGCATTTCGAAATCTATTGGATATAAGACCATGCTTTTTATAGGGATATACCCATCATTAGTATCGGGTATGTGAACAATATAATAATAATGACAGGGGAAAAAACATGCTTTCCCAGCATGGCGTTAACCGTCGTGATTTTATGAAGCTTTGTGCAGCGCTGGCTGCCACCATGGGTCTCAGCAGTAAGGCTGCCGCAGAAATTGCCAATATGGTCGGTTCACCACAACGGCCACCGGTCATCTGGATTGGTGCTCAGGAGTGCACCGGCTGTACCGAATCACTGTTGCGCTCAACGCATCCCACCCTTGAGAATTTGCTGCTCAGTGTTATCTCAATGGAGTATCACGAAGTGCTGTCAGCAGCATTTGGTGAGCAGGCGGAAGAGAATAAGCACCGCGCTATTGAACAGTATAAAGGGAAGTACATACTGGTGGTGGATGGTTCTATCCCACTGAAAGATGGTGGGATTTACTGCATGGTGGCGGGCAAACCTATTGTCGAGCATATTCGCGAAGCGGCGGAACATGCGGCAGCTATTATTGCCATCGGCTCCTGTTCTGCCTGGGGGGGCGTGCCAGCCACTGGTGGCAACCCGACCGGCGCGGTCAGCTTGCAGGATGCACTGCCGGGTAAAACCGTGATTAATATTCCCGGTTGCCCACCCAACCCCCATAACTTCCTGGCAACCGTCGCTCATATTATCACTTTCCAGCGCCCCCCTGCGTTGGATACCAAGAACCGTCCTACCTTTGCCTATGGCCGTCTGATCCATGAAAACTGCGAGCGTCGCCCGCACTTTGATGCCGGTCGTTTTGCCCGTCAGTTTGGTGATGAAGGGCATCGTCAGGGCTGGTGCCTCTATCACCTTGGTTGCAAGGGGCCGGAGACCTACGGTAACTGTCCAACCCTGGAGTTCTGCGATGTTGGTGGTGGCATCTGGCCGGTCGGCATCGGCCATCCGTGTTACGGCTGTAACGAAGAGGGGATTGGTTTTACCAAAAGCATTGCTCAATTAGCCAATGTCGAAAACCCAACACCACGCGCTGAAAAACCACAGATCCATAATGCGGAAGGTGGCAAGGTTTCTACTACCGCCACCGCGTTGCTGGGTGGGGTGGTGGGATTGGTTGCCGGTGTCAGCCTGATGACGGTGCGTGAGCTGGGGCGGCAACAGAAGCAGCGCCGTAAAGATGACGATCACTCATCGCGGGAGGAATAGCCGTGAACCGACGTCACTTTTTCAAATTAGCCTCGGGCGGTGTCTTGCTGGCGGGACTTTCCCCCAGCAGTAAAGCTGAGGTCCAAAACCGACCACCGATCCCCGGTGCGCTTGGCATGTTGTATGACTCGACGTTATGCGTCGGTTGTCAGGCGTGTGTCAGTAAATGCCAACAGATTAATCACAGCGAGTTTGCCGCGCACGGTGAAACCTACGCCGGTGGTGATGCTATCTGGTCAAACAACGACAAACTTAGCCCCTATACCAACAACATTATTCAGGTGTGGACCAGTGGTGCAGGTATCCATAAAGATCAGTTGGAAGATGGTTACGCCTATATCAAAAAGCAGTGTATGCACTGCGTTGATCCCAACTGTGTTTCCGTCTGCCCGGTCAGCGCACTGCGCAAAGATGCCAAAACCGGCATCGTTCACTATGACCCGGATATCTGTACCGGCTGTCGCTATTGCATGGTTGGCTGCCCGTTCAATGTGCCGAAATACGATTACGATAATCCCTTTGGCAAGATCCATAAATGTGAGTTGTGTAATCAGAAAGGGGTGGAGCGGCTCGACAAAGGCGGCTTGCCTGGTTGTGTTGAGGTGTGTCCGACCGGGGCGGTGATATTTGGTACCCGTGAAGCGTTGCTGTCAGAAGCCAAACGGCGGCTGACGTTAACACCGGGTGAGAACTATCGCTTCCCGCGTCAGACACTCAGTGCCAACGACACCTACGAGCATCCGGTTGCCCATTATGATCCGCAGGTATACGGCGAAAAAGAGGGCGGTGGTACGCAGGTGTTGGTACTGGCGGGTATTCCGACCGAGAAACTTGATTTGCCACCGTTGGCAGAACTGGCAACCGGTGCGCGTTCGGAGCATGTTCAGCACACCCTGTACAAAGGCATGATCCTGCCGCTGGCGGTACTGGCCGGTGTGACGGCGCTGGTGCATCGCAATACCCGCGATGAGCGCAAAGACAGTGATGCCGACACGCACGATAAAAAGGACGGTCCAGATGACGATGCATAAATCCAGTCCACTGGGTGGGCGGCTGGTCAGTTGGCCGGTGATGCTGCTAGCGCCTTTTGTGGTGTTATGCGCGCTGCTGATAGTTAAACGTTTGGTGCTCGGGCTGGGTTCAGTCAGTGATTTGAACGGCGGCTTCCCATGGGGGATCTGGATCGCTTTCGACTTATTGGTGGGAACCGGTCTGGCCTGTGGCGGCTGGGCGTTGGCCTGGGCGGTTTATGTCTTTAACCGGGGCGAATATCACCCGCTGGTGCGCCCGGCGCTGTTAGCCAGTTTATTTGGTTATGCGCTGGGGGGATTGTCGATCACCATTGATGTTGGCCGCTATTGGAACCTGCCTTACTTCTTTATCCCCGGTTACTTTAACGTCAATTCGGTATTATTCGAAACCGCCGTCTGTATGACCATTTATATCGGTGTAATGGCGCTGGAGTTTGCCCCCGCACTGTTTGAACGCCTCGGTTGGAAGGTTTCGCTCAAGCGGCTGAACAAAGTGATGTTTTTCGTCATTGCACTGGGTGCGCTGCTGCCGACTATGCATCAGTCCTCAATGGGTTCATTGATGATTGCCGCAGGTGCGAAGATTCATCCGCTGTGGCAAAGCTATGAAGTGTTACCGCTATTTTCATTGCTCACCGCCGCCATTCTGGGCTTCTCTATTGTCATCTTTGAAGGCTCTTTGGTGCAGGCTGGACTGCGTGGGCGAGGTGCCAATGAAACACCGCTGTTTACCCGGCTGACCACCATTATCGACCTATTCCTGCTGCTATTTGTCTTGCTGCGCTTGGGGGAAGTGGTAGTGCGGCACAAAATAGATTATCTGCTGCATTTCGACCGCTACGCTATCGCCTTTTGGGCTGAAATCGTACTGATGACTTTGCCGCTCATTATCTTCCGTATCCGGCGGGCCAGAGAAGACAGCCGCTTACTGTTTATTGGTGCGCTGTGCATGATTGCGGGCGCGGCGCTATGGCGGCTCAACTACTCGCTACTGGCCTTTAACCCCGGCGGTGGCTACAACTACTTCCCAACCACCAGTGAAATCCTGATCTCAATTGGCTTCGTCGCCATTGAGGTCTGCGCCTACATTTTATTGATTCGGCTATTGCCGGTGCTGCCTGCTCACGGGCAATTACATAAGAATAATCAGACAGAGGTAAAGCATGAGCCAACGCATCACCATTGATCCCGTCACCCGCATTGAGGGACACCTGCGGATCGACTGCGAAATTGAGGACGGCAAGGTCATTAAAGCCTGGTCCTCCGGCACCATGTGGCGTGGCATGGAAGAGATTTTACAAGGCAATGATCCCCGCGATGCCTGGATGATTGTGCAGCGTATTTGCGGCGTATGCACCACCATCCATGCCATCGCCTCGGTGCGCGCCGTGGAAAATGCGCTGGGGATGGAAGTCCCGGTCAATGCGCAACATATCCGCAATTTGATTCTGGCCGCGCACAGCATCCATGACCATATCGTGCACTTCTACCAACTGTCGGCACTGGATTGGGTAGATGTCACCTCAGCGCTGCAAGCCTCGCCACAGAAGGCAGCCGCCATGTTAAGTGGCTTATCGAGCTGGCCACTGAACAGCGCGGAAGAGTTCAGCCGTGTACAACAGAAAATCAAAGACCTGGTGGCCAGTGGGCAGTTAGGCATTTTTGCCAACGGCTACTGGGGCCACCCGGCAATGGCGTTGCCACCAGAAGTGAACCTGATTGCGGTAGCTCACTATTTGCAAGCACTGGAGTGCCAGCGCGATGCCAACCGCATTGTGGCGGTATTGGGGGGCAAAACACCGCACATTCAGAATCTGGCTGTGGGGGGCGTTGCCAATCCAATCAATCTGGATATGCCAAGTGTGCTTAATCTGGAACGCTTGATGTTGGTGAAATCCTTCATCGACCGACTGGGCAGTTTTATCGAGCAAGTTTATAAGGTGGATACGGCGGTGATCGCCGCCCACTATCCAGGTTGGCTCAATCTGGGTAAAGGGGCGGATTACTATCTCAGCGTGCCGGAGCTACCGACCGATCGCAAAGGGGAGACTTTCCTGCTGCCGGGCGGCTATCTGGATAAGGGTACCTTCCGGCCGATTGCCAACCATAACGATCCTTATCTGATCAAAGGGATTGCCGAGAGCGGCAAACATGCCTGGTATCAGGATGACGAGCCGCTGGCACCGTGGGAGGGCAAAACCAACCCGAACTACACCGGCTGGCAGGAAGAGGGCAAATACTCGTGGGTAAAAGCGCCAACTTTCTACGGCAAAACGGTAGAAGTTGGGCCGCTGGCATGGCTGATGTGCGGTCTGGCGGCAGATCATGCACCGACCAAACAGCATTTCAGCGATATTGGCGCGGCCTATCAAAAATTAAGCGGGCAGGCTATCACTCAAGATCAACTGCCATCGACGCTGGGCCGCATCATTGGCCGCGCAGTGCATTGTTGTGTGCTGCATGAAACGCTGGCTCAGCAATGGACGGCGCTGGTGACCAATATCGGTACCGGCGATGTCGAAACCTTTATCAAACCGAATATTCCGTTAACCGGCGAAATTCGCGGTGTTGGCTTTGAAGAAGCGCCACGCGGCATGTTGTCGCACTGGGTGGTCATCAAAGACGGCAAAATCGCCAACTATCAGGCAGTGGTGCCCTCCACCTGGAACGCCGGCCCGCGTAACTACAATGACGAACCCGGGCCATACGAACAAGCGCTGGTGGGTACACCGGTTGCTGATCCGGCCAAACCGCTCGAAGTGGTGCGGACCATTCACTCATTCGACCCGTGTATGTCTTGTGCCGTACATATTGTTGATACAACGGGCAACGAAGTGACCAAAGTCAAGGTGCTGTGATGGGGATTTTGGTATTAGGTATAGGTAACTTATTACTCAGCGATGAAGCGGTGGGGGTACGTCTGGTTGAAGCATTGGAACAACGCTTTGAGATACCCCCAGGTGTTGAGGTGTTGGACGGCGGTACCGCCGGTTTAGAACTGATGGAAGCGATGGCAAACCGCGAACATTTGATTGTTGCTGATGCGGTATTCACCGGCCAGCCTCCGGGCAGTGTCGCGGTGCTGCATGATAAAGAGATACCGGCTATGTTCAGCCGTAAAGTCTCGCCCCATCAGTTAGGATTATGCGATGTGCTGATGGCACTGCAACTGACCGGTGAATCCCCGCGCCAACTGACATTGGTGGGCGTGGTGCCAGAATCTCTGGCGCCAGGAATTGGCCTGACACCGACGGTGATACAGGCGATGGAACCTGCGCTGGAACAGATTTTGGTCGCATTGCGCTTAAGCGGAATTACTCTCAACGCACGGGAGCAAAACCATGTCTGACTGCTTCGACGACACTGGCATTATCGGGCTGACGCAAAACCCGGCTCCTTTACTGGAGCAGGTTTTCAGCCAGATTGCCGCAGATGAGATGCGCGGCTTGCCATTCTACCGTGACCACATACCGCTACGCGCCTGTGGCTTTCAGTTATTTGAGCAGCAATGGGTGGGAGCGTTATTGACCCCGTGGATGCTGAGTTTAGTGGTATTACCGGGGCCGCAGCAAAGCTGGCCGCGCCGGGTGGTGGGTGAGCGCTTGATGCTGGCACTGCCATGCGGCACCATCAGTTTTACGCTCGGCGAAATAGCCGGTTGCGGCCAGTACCTGAGCCGCTCGCTGATGTCGCCATTGGACACTACGCTGCAAGCGGAACAGGCGCTGCTACTGGCAGAACAGAGCGCTCGCATGGTGCTTTCACTGCCCATTAGTAATGCTGATGCACCGGCTAATCCACGGCGGCGGGCGTTGTTTAGTCAAATGACAAATCAGCATGCATGAAATCAGTTTATGCCTCAGTACGCTGGAGCTGATTGAAACACAGGCCAGGCTTAACGGGGCCAAACGAATAACGGCGGTATGGCTGGAGATTGGTGCGCTCTCTTGTATTGAGGAGAGCGCATTGCGTTTTAGTTTTGACGCGGCCAGCCGTGAGACATTGGCAACTAATTGCCAATTGCATATCAATTATTTACCCGCACAAGCCTGGTGTTGGGAGTGTAGCGCCAGTGTTCAGATTGAACGGCACGATGCCGGGTGCCCGCATTGTGGCAGCCATGCTCTGCAAGTGGAGAGTGGTGACAGTTTGCAGGTAAAACAGATAGAAGTGGAATAATCCTGAAGGAGTGAATTCCTATGTGCACGACTTGTGGTTGCGCCAGCGGCGAAACAAAGATCGAAGGCGACGACAGTCACCATCATGACCACGACCATCATGATCATCATCATGGCCACCATCATCACGATGACCACCACCATGATGATCACCATCAAGACCACCCCAACGATGCCCAACCGCAAAAGACTCAGCATAAACATAAATATGTTGCCAAAGGCACGCAGCCGGTCATTGTCCATCATCACTATTATTACCATCAGGGCGATGTTCATCATCACTACCACGGTAAAACGCCTGAACCGGTAGCGATACCGGAACCAGCTCAGCCGGAAGCTGGACCCTTTGCGCCACAAGTGCATGCCGATCAACAAGGGCTACATTACGGACAGGGCGAGGCTGGCAGCCACGCACCGGGCATGGGCCAGCGCCGTTTGCTGCAAATCGAGCAAGACGTGCTGAGCAAAAATAACCAGTTAGCTCACCATAATCGTGAGCATTTTGTCGAACAACATATTCTGGCGCTGAATTTGGTTTCCAGCCCCGGCTCTGGCAAAACCACGCTACTGACCTCGACCTTGCAACTGCTGGCCGGGCAAGTGCCTTGCGCGGTAATTGAAGGTGATCAGCAAACCACCCATGATGCCGAACGTATTCGCGCCACTGGTGTGCCAGCGATTCAGGTCAATACCGGTAAAGGCTGCCATCTGGATGCGCAGATGGTGCACGATGCGGCACACCGTTTAGCACTGGCTGATGATAGCCTGCTGTTTATTGAAAATGTCGGCAATTTGGTGTGTCCGGCCAGCTTTGATCTGGGCGAACGCTATAAAGTGGCAGTATTGTCAGTTACTGAAGGCGAAGATAAGCCGCTGAAATACCCCCATATGTTTGCAGCTTCCACCCTGATGATTATCAATAAAATCGATCTGCTGCCCTATCTGGATTTTGATATTGAACAGTGCATTGCCTATGCCCGTCAGGTGAATCCTGATATTCAGGTGATTGCGCTGTCTGCCAGTAGCGGAGAGGGGATGGATTTGTGGCTGGAATGGCTGGAGACACAGCGATGTGCATAGGCGTTCCCGGCAAAATTGTGGCGGTGGGTGAAGACATTCACCAACTGGCATGGGTGGAAGTGAGCGGAGTGAAGCGTGAAATCAATATCGCACTGGTATGCGATGATACCCCAGCGGCATTGCTAGGTCAGTGGGTGTTGGTGCATGTTGGGTTTGCCATGAGCCTGCTTGACGAAGAAGAGGCGCAACAGACACTGGCCGCGCTGGAACATATGCAGGCAGTTGGGCTGGATTGGGATGCCAGCGCTGCAAGCGAGGCACGTGATGCGTTACGTTGATGAGTTTCGTGATCCCGCATTAGTGAGCGCATTATTGCAACGGATCGAACAGTTATTGCCGCAGATCGCGGATCAACAGCGCTTGCCACTGCAAATTATGGAAGTCTGCGGTGGGCACACTCATGCGATCTTCAAATTCGGCCTTGATCAACTGCTGCCTGATGGGTTGGAGTTTGTCCATGGACCGGGCTGCCCGGTGTGTGTGTTGCCGATGGGCCGCATTGATAGCTGTTTGGAAATTGCCGCGCATCCTGAGGTGATTTTTTGCACTTACGGTGATGCGATGCGTGTGCCAGGGCGCAATGGTTCGATGCTGGATGCCAAACGGCGCGGCGCGGATATTCGCGTGGTCTATTCGCCGTTGGATGCACTGACGCTGGCACAGCATAATCCTGATCGCCAAGTGGTGTTTTTTGGCCTCGGTTTTGAAACCACCATGCCTGCCAGTGCCTTAACCCTGCAACAAGCCAAACGGCTCGGGTTGACCAATTTCACTGTGTTCTGCCAGCACATCACCATCATTCCTACCCTACGTAGCTTGCTGCAACAACCGGATGTGCGTATCGACGCTTTTCTGGCTCCCGGTCATGTCAGTATGGTGATTGGCACCACGCCATATGGCTTTATTTGCGACCAATTCCACAAGCCATTGGTGGTTACCGGTTTTGAACCGCTGGATATCTTGCAGGGGCTGGTAATGCTGCTTGAACAGATGGTCAGCGGGCGTTGTGTGGTAGAGAACCAGTATCGGCGTATCGTGCCGGACAGCGGCAACTTACTGGCACAACAGGCACTGACAGAGGTTTTTGTTGCTAAAGCCAGCAGCGAATGGCGTGGTTTGGGGGAAATAGCGGATTCCGGCGTACAACTCAGCCCTGACTATACTGAATTTGATGCCGAATTACGTTTCAAACCGCAACAGCAGCGGGTGGCAGACTCTCCACGATCTCGCTGTGGTGATGTGCTGACTGGGCGTTGCAAGCCTGATCAATGCCCACTGTTCGGCGGTGAGTGTACGCCAGACAATGCCTTTGGCGCGCTGATGGTGTCATCCGAAGGGGCCTGCGCCGCTTATTATCAGTATCGATAACCCTTGGTATTTGAAGCTGCTGGGGGAGCTGTGTTCGCTTGCAGCGCCTACCTGCAACTCCAATAACTTTGGGTTATTAATAAGGTCACAACTAAATGAATAAGAAAGAGATTACTCTGGCCCACGGCAGCGGTGGCCGGGCAATGCAGAGCTTGATCGAATCACTGTTTCTGGCGGAGTTTTCCAATCCGGCGCTGAATGAACGGGAAGATCAGGCGCGTATCGCGCTGACGAATCTAACCGTACAGGGCGATCGGCTGGCGGTATCTACCGACAGCTATGTCATTGATCCGATCTTTTTCCCCGGCGGCGATATCGGCAAGTTGGCCGTGTGCGGCACAGCAAATGATGTGGCGGTCAGTGGCGCAACACCACGCTATCTCTCCTGCGGTTTTATTCTGGAAGAAGGTTTGCCGATGGACGTTCTCACGCGCATTGTGCAATCAATGGCGGCTACTGCGCGGCAGGCAGGGATTCAGATAGTTACAGGTGATACCAAAGTCGTGCAGCGCGGCGCGGCAGATAAGATCTTTATCAATACCACCGGCATAGGAGTGATCCCCGCAGATATCCATTGGGGGACCGCGATGATCCGTGCTGGTGATCGGATCGTTGTCAGTGGCACTTTAGGTGATCATGGCGCGACCATTCTGAACCTGCGTGAAGGGCTGGGGCTGGAAGCAGAGCTGGTGAGCGATTGTGCGCTATTGGCGCCGTTGATAGCTCCGCTGCGAGCTATTGCCGGGGTGCGGGCGTTACGTGATGCTACCCGTGGCGGCGTGACGGCGATCCTACATGAATTTGCGGCCGCCAGCGGTTGCGGCATGGAGATCAACGAGTCAGATCTCCCCCTGAAACCGGCGGTGCGGGGTATTTGCGAATTGCTGGGGCTGGATGCACTCAACTTTGCCAACGAAGGTAAGCTGGTGCTGGTGGTGTCACCAGAGGCACAAGAAGCGGTATTAACAGCGCTCCATAACCATCCACTCGGCCAGGATGCCGCCGTTATCGGGCAGGTGACTGAGAATAAACAAGTGCGCTTATGCGGTGCGTATGGTGTTTCGCGTAGACTGGATCTGCCTCTGGACGAGCCATTGCCCCGTATTTGCTGATCCCATTCGTCCTTGAAGCCGCAGGGGTGTTAGCTGCGTTCGCTCACCCGAATCACTGACTGATGTCAGCTCATCGGGATT
>NZ_JAZGQA010000154.1:0-10693 GCF_048593855.1 Yersinia sp. 2542 StPb PI | reverse complement strand
GTGACGTTAATTTAAAATTACTGGGGATAATTATCTAATATCTTCATCATCATTTATGTCGTGCATATAGCGTATTCGAGTGCTAGTTGCTTGCTCTCAAAATGGAATTTTTACTCACATGAATCAATTTAATTCTAACTGCGTGTTTATGCGGGGAGTGGCATTTATCACTTTAGTGGTTCAAATATGCTTACTTCTTACCGCTACCATCACACCTATTATTTCACTGTCCGCGCATGCCGATAGCTTAGATGATGCAATGATAAATATGAGAGCATCAGATATCTTGAATGAACACACTTCGGCAGCAGTGACTATTGATTCAAGTCGATCTAAGAATCCACCGCAAGAGACAGTAAATCCTCCTATTTTTTCGCCATCTTCACCTCTAAATGAGCCCGCAGAGCCCTTGATTGCATCACAGCAAAATGGGTTACCAGATTTAGGCTCAGATAAACATGAAGTTGGCGACATCCGTACTAATAATAAATATGAGATCACGGAAAATAACGTGGCGAGTGCGTTTTCCAATTTTGGCAGTGTGATGAGCAGTAGTGAGCCTGGCAAAGCTGGCGAAAATGCAATAAAAGGCGTCTCCTCAGGTCTGGCCTCACAAATGGCTTCAGATTGGTTGGGGCAATACGGTAATGCCAGAGTGCAATTGAACTCATCAGGTACCGGTAATGCCGATGTATTGCTGCCACTAGCAGAATCAGAAAGTGCACTGTTATTTGCTCAGCTAGGGGTCCGTCATAATGGACAACGCGCAACAAATAATAGCGGCATTGGCGTACGTGGATTTACCGATGACTGGACCTTCGGTGTAAATACCTTTTATGACTATGACATGACCGGTAAAAATAGCCGTTTGGGGGTCGGGGGTGAAGCTTGGACAGATTATCTCAAATTCTCCACAAATGGTTATTTCCGAATAACCGACTGGCATCAGTCGGTATTGTCCGATATGGAGGATTATAACGAACGCCCGGCTAACGGGTTTGATGTGCGGGCAGAGGCCTATTTACCCTCTCATCCCCAATTGGGTGGACGGCTAGTCTATGAAAAGTATTTTGGTAAAGGCGTTGCATTAGGCAGTGGAAATACCAGCCCTGATGATTTAGGTCATTCACCCTCTGCCATTACCGTTGGGGTTAATTATACGCCTATTCCATTGGTAACTTTCGATGCTTCCCATAAGAAAGGGCGCAATGTCGATAATGATTTTCAGCTAGGGATCAATTTAAATTACCGTTTTGGCGTACCGTGGATTGATCAAATTAGCAAACAGACCGTTGGTTTAATGCGTAGTGTGGCGGGTAGCCGTTACGATATTATTGACCGTAATTACGATATTGTTATGCAATATCAAAAGCAGGACTTAATTCATCTGAGTTTGCCTGAGCAGATTACCGCATATGCTATGGAAGATATCTCACTAACGGCAAAAGTGGCCTCGAAATACGGGGTGAAAAATATCGTATGGCATGCCCCTGCATTGCTTGCAGCCGGTGGCAGTATAACGATGTCAAGTGTGGGAACAGTGTTAATCACTCTCCCGGCCTATCAACCATCCGTTAGCCTGAATAATTATCAAGTTAGCGCCACGGCATATGATGTCCGGGGTAATAAATCCAATACGGCTACCACAACCCTGCTGGTTGAGCGCTCTCTACATAATATTACCCTTAAACATGTTGGTAATCACACAACGCTGGCCGATGGTTTATCTACGGTGGCTTTTGAAGCCACAGTGATTAATACCGCGAATAATGCTAACCAACCGATAACGGGTATGGCCGTTACGCTCAGTTCTACCCTGGGAACAATCACTCCGCAAACTGCGGCAACCGACAGTAACGGAAAGGTTAGTGGTATTGTCACAACCAGTACTCGTTCAGGGAGTGGGACAGTTTCTGCCTCCTTGATGAACGGCAACCATGATACAAAACCGGTCAGGTTCACGGCAGACAGTAGCACGGTAAGAATTATTAATGGTGACCTGACTGTCGTTCGTGACAAGGCGATTGCCAACGGCGTCGCGACTAACAGTGTGAAGGCCATTATCAAGGATGCTAACGGCAATCCAGTATCCGATCAGGCGGTCAGTTTCTACGCCAATAATAATGCTGTTATTGCCAGCAGTGGCATTACTGATGCTGATGGTAGTGTGATCATGACACTCACCAATACCATCAGTACTGTTGTTACTGTAACCGCTAGCGTCAATGGCAGTAGCCAAAGTGTCAATGTGACATTTGTTACCCCCGCCAACATTGCCAGTGGTAACTTGAAAGTCGTTACTGACGGCGCTGTTGCGAATGGTACGAAAACTAACAGTGTGAAAGCCATTGTTACTGATGGACACAATGCACCAGTATCAAATCAAGTGGTCAGTTTCAGTGTTGCCAACGGAAGCGGTGCCACGATCGCCACTCAGGGCACGACGGGCCCAGATGGTTCGGTAACGGTAATGCTTACCAGTATCAAAGCCGGTGTTGTTACCGTGACGGCAACTATTAATGGTAGTGCTCAAACGGTGGATGTGACCTTTATTGCCGATGTGAGTACTGCGCAAATCCAGACGCTAACGGAAGTCACCGCACTAAACAGTGGCATTGTGGCGGACGGCAGCCAGACCCACAGGGTACAGGCACGGGTGACCGATGCGCAGGGTAACCCGCTGGTCAATCAGACCGTGACCTTTGCCGCCAGCAGCGGCGCTACACTGGTGTCGTCGGTGGTGACAGTCACCGACAGTGACGGGTATATCCCGATGGCACTGACCAGTCTCCGGGCCGGGGTGATCACCGTGACCGCCACCCTCCGTGGGGGCAGTGGTAACAGTAAAACAGTGGATGTGGCCTTTATTGCGGATACCAGCAGTGCGCGGCTTGAGACGCTGACTGAAGTCACCGCAGCGAACAGCGGCATTGTGGCGGATGGCAGCCAGACCCACCGTGTGCGGGCACGAGTGACGGATGCGCAGGGCAACCCGCTGCTTAATCAGACCGTGACCTTTAGCGCCAGTAATGGTGCCACGCTGGTGAATCAGACGATGACGGTGACCGACAGTGACGGTTATCTCCCGATGGCACTGACCAGTACGCTGGCCGGGACTGTCACCGTTACTGCCACCCTGATTGGGGGCAGTGGCAACAGCAAAACGGTGGCTGTGGCCTTTATTGCTGACGCTAACAGTGCGCGGCTTGAGACGCTGACCGAAATCACGGCGTCAAACAGTGGCATTGTGGCGAACGGTAGCCAGACCCATAGCGTGCAGGCGCGGGTGACTGATGCGCAGGGTAACCCGCTGGTCAATCAGACCGTGACCTTTAGCGCCGGTAATGGTGCCACGCTGGTGAGTCAAACGGTGACAGTGACCGACAGTGACGGTTATCTCTCGATGGCACTGACCAGTACGCTGGCCGGGGCTGTCACCGTTACTGCCACCCTGATTGGGGGCAGTGGCAACAGCAAAACGGTGGCTGTGGCCTTTATTGCCGATACCAGCAGTGCCCACATCGCGACGCTGACTGAAATCACGGCGGCGAACAGTGGCATTGTGGCCGATGGTAGCCAGACCCATAGCGTGCGAGCGCAGGTCACCGATGCGCAGGGTAACCCGCTGGCCAATCAGACGGTGACCTTTGCCGCCAGTAGCGGCGCTACCCTGGTGAATCAGACGGTGACGGTGACCGACAGTGACGGGTATATCCCAATGGCACTGACCAGTATCCAGGCTGGAGCCATCACCGTGACCGCCAGCCTCAGCGGAAGCAACAGCAAAACGGTGGCTGTGGCCTTTATTGCCGATACCAGCAGTGCGCGCATCACGACGCTGACTGAAATCACGGCGGCAAACAATGGCATTGTGGCGGACGGCAGCCAGACCCATCGCGTGCAGGCACGGGTGACCGATGCGCAGGGTAACCCACTGATTAATCAGACGGTGACCTTTGTCGCCAGCAGCGGTGCTACCCTGGTGAATCAGACGGTGACGGTCACCGACAGTGACGGGTATATCCCAATGGCGCTGACCAGTATCCGGGCCGGAGCCATCACCGTGACTGCCCGCCTGAGCGGAAGTAACGACAAAACGGTGGACGTGATCTTTATTGCTGATGTCACTACCGCACAAATCGCCACCCTGACTGAAATCACGGCGTCAAACAGTGGCATTGTGGCGGACGGCAGCCAGACCCACAGGGTGCAGGCACGGGTGACCGATGCGCAGGGTAACCCACTGATTAATCAGACGGTGACCTTTAGCGCCGGTAATGGTGCCACGCTGGTGAGTCAGACGGTGACAGTCACCGACAGTGACGGGTATATCCCAATGGCGCTGACCAGTATCCGGGCCGGAGCCATCACCGTAACCGCCAGTCTCAGCGGGGGCAACAGTAAAGAGGTGCAAGTGATCTTTATTGCTGATGTCACTACCGCACAGATAGTCACTCTGAGCGAAATCACTGGGCCAAATAGCGGCATTGTGGCGGACGGCAGCCAGACCCATACCGTACAGGCTCGGGTTACCGATGCAAGCGGCAACCCGCTGATTAATCAGACCGTGACCTTTAGCGCCGATAACGGTGCCACGCTGGTGAATCAGGCGGTGACGGTGACCGACAGTGACGGGTATATCCCAATGGCACTGACCAGTATCCGGGCCGGGGCGGTCACCGTGACCGCCAGTCTCAGCGGAAGTAACGACAAAACGGTGGTTGTCACCTTTATTGCTGATGTCACTACCGCACAGATAGTCACCCTGAGCGAAACCACCGCGCCAAACAGCGGCATTGTGGCGGACGGCAGCCAGACCCACAGTGTGCGGGCGCAGGTTACCGATGCGAACGGCAACCCGCTGGCCAATCAGACGGTGACCTTTGCCGCCAGTAATGGCGCCACGCTGGTGAATCAGGCGATGACGGTGACCGACAGTGACGGGTATATCCCGGCGGCACTGACCAGTATCCGGGCAGGGACCATCACCGTGACCGCCAGCCTCAGCGGAAGCAATAGCAAAGTGGTGGACGTCACCTTTATTGCTGATGCTACTACCGCACAGATAGTCACTCTGAGCGAAACCACCGCGCCAAACAGCGGCATTATGGCGGACGGCAGCCAGACCCACAGTGTGCGGGCGCGGGTCAGCGATGCGAACGGTAACCCGCTGGCCAATCAGACGGTGACTTTTACCGCCAGTAATGGCGCCACGCTGGTACCGTCGGTGACGGTAACCGACAGTGACGGGTATATCCCGATGGCACTGACCAGTATCCGGGCCGGGGTCATCACCGTGACCGCCAGCCTCAGCGGAAGCAATAGCAAAACAGTAGACGTAACCTTTACTGCTGATACCAGCAGTGCACGCATCGCGACGCTGACTGAAACCACGGCGGCAAACAATGGCATTGTGGCGGACGGCAGCCAGACCCATAGCGTACGGGCGCGAGTGACGGATGCACAGGGCAATCCGCTGGCCAACCAGACGGTGACCTTTAGCGCCGGTAACGGTGCCACCCTGGTGAATCAGACGGTGACAGTAACTGACAGTGACGGGTATATCCCGGCGGCACTGACCAGTATTCGGGCCGGGGCGGTCACCGTGAGCGCCAGCCTGAGCGGGGGCAACAGTAAAGAGGTGGACGTGATCTTTATTGCTGATGTCACTACCGCACAGATAGTCACCCTGAGCGAAACCACCGCGCCAAACAGCGGCATTGTGGCGGACGGCAGCCAGACCCACAGTGTGCGGGCGCAGGTTACCGATGCAAACGGCAACCCGCTGGCCAATCAGACCGTGACCTTTGCCGCCAGTAATGGCGCCACGCTGGTGAATCAGGCGATGACGGTGACCGACAGTGACGGGTATATCCCGGCGGCACTGACCAATATCCGGGCCGGGGCAGTCAATGTGACTGCCAGCCTGAGCGGGGGTAACAGTAAAGAGGTGCAAGTGATTTTTATTGCCGATGCCACTACCGCACAGATAGTCGCCCTGAACGAAACCACCGCGCCAAACAGCGGCATTGTGGCGGACGGCAGCCAGACCCATACCGTACGGGCCCAGGTCAGCGATGCGCAGGGTAACCCGCTGGCTAATCAGACCGTGACCTTTAGCGCCGGTAATGGTGCCACGCTGGTGCCGTCGGTGGTGATGACGGACAGTGACGGGTATATCCCGATGGCGCTGACCAGCATCCGGGCCGGGGCAGTCAATGTGACAGCCAGCCTGAGCGGGGGCAACAGTAAAGAGGTGGAAGTGATCTTTATTGCTGATGTCACTACCGCACAGATAGTCACCCTGAGCGAAACCACCGCGCCAAACAGTGGCATTGTGGCGGACGGCAGCCAGACCCACAGTGTGCGGGCGCAGGTCACCGATGCTAACGGTAACCCACTGATTAATCAGACGGTAACCTTTGCCGCCAGTAATGGCGTCACGCTGGTACCGTCGGTGACGGTGACCGACAGTGACGGGTATATCCCGGCGGCACTGACCAGTATCCGGGCCGGGGCAGTCAATGTGACAGCCAGCCTGAGCGGGGGCAACAGTAAAGAGGTGGAAGTGATCTTTATTGCTGATGTCACTACCGCACAGATAGTCACCCTGAGCGAAACCACCGCGCCAAACAGTGGCATCGTGGCGGACGGCAGCCAGACTCACAGTGTGCGGGCGCAGGTTACCGATGCAAACGGCAACCCGCTGGCCAATCAGACGGTAACCTTTGCCGCCAGTAATGGCGCCACGCTGGTACCGTCGGTGACGGTCACCGACAATGACGGGTATATCCCGGCGGCACTGACCAGTATCCGGGCCGGGGCAGTCAATGTGACCGCCAGCCTGGGCGGGGGCAACAGTAAAGAGGTGCAAGTGATCTTTATTGCTGATGTCACTACCGCACAAATCGCCACCCTGACTGAAACCACCGCGCCAAACAGTGGCATTGTGGCCGACGGCAGCCAGACTCACAGTGTGCGGGCGCAGGTCACCGATGCGAACGGTAACCCGCTGGCCAATCAGACGGTGACCTTTGTCGCCAGCAGTGGTGCCACGCTGGTGCCATCGGTGACGGTGACCGACAGTGACGGGTATATCCCAATGGCGCTGACCAGTATTCGGGCCGGGGCCATCACCGTGACCGCCAGCCTCAGTGGAAGTAACGACAAAACGGTGGACGTGATCTTTATTGCTGATGTCACTACCGCACAAATCGCCACCCTGACTGAAACCACCGCGCTAAACAGTGGCATCGTGGCGGACGGCAATGAGATCCATACCGTGCGGGCGCAGGTCACCGATGCGAACGGTAACCCGCTGGCCAATCAGACAGTAACCTTTGCCGCCGATAACGGTGCCACGCTGGTGAATCAGGCGGTGACAGTGACTGACAGTGACGGGTATATCCCAATGGCACTGACCAGTATCCGGGCCGGGGCAGTCAATGTGACCGCCAGCCTGAGCGGGGGCAGCAGTAAAGAGGTGGAAGTGATCTTTATTGCTGATGTCACTACCGCACAGATAGTCGCCCTGAGCGAAACCACCGCGCCAAACAGCGGCATTGTGGCGGACGGCAACGATCTCCATAGCGTGCAGGCGCTGGTCACCGATGCTAAGGGTAACCCGCTGGCCAATCAGACGGTGATTTTTACCGCTGATAACGGCGCCACCCTGGTAAGTCAGACGGTCACTGACAGTGATGGGTATATCAGGACAGATCTGACCAATACCCGGGCTGGGGCTGTTAATGTTACCGCAACCCTGACTGGGGGCAGTGGTAACAATATGACGGTGCAAGTCATCTTTATTGCTGATGTTACTACCGCACAGATAGTCACCCTGAGCGAAATCACCGCGCCAAACAGTGGCATTGTGGCGGACGGCAGCCAGACTCACAGTGTGCGGGCGCAGGTCACCGATGCGAACGGTAACCCGCTGGCCAATCAGACGGTGACCTTTGTCGCCAGCAGTGGTGCCACGTTGGTGCCGTCGGTGGTGATGACCGACAGTGATGGGTATATCCCGACGGCACTGTCCAGTATCCGGGCCGGGGCCATCACCGTGAGCGCCAGCCTGAGTGGGGGCAGCAGTAAAGAGGTGGAAGTGACCTTTATTGCTGATGTCACTACCGCAAAAATCGCCACCCTGACTGAAACCACCGCGCTAAACAGTGGCATCGTGGCGGACGGCAATGAGATCCATAGTGTGCGGGCGCAGGTCACCGATGCGAACGATAACCCGCTGGTCAATCAGGTAGTGATTTTTACCGTCGGTAATGGTGCCACGCTGATGCCATCGGTGATGATGACTGACAGTGACGGGTATATCCCGGCGGCATTAACCAGTATCCGAGCCGGGGAGATCGCGGTGATTGCCACCCTTATCGGGGTCAGTAATGACACCAAAAAGATAGACGTGCTCTTTATTGCCGATGTTAATAGCGCGAAAGTGATTTTAGAAAAGAGCGTAGATAATCAACCTGCTGATGGGGTGGCAGATGCTGCAATAAAAGTGACGGTAACAGATGCCAACAATAATCCATTGCCAGGCCAGAATATAACCGTTGTTGCGGATAATGGCGCAATTATCAGCAGTAATAGTAATGGTACCAGCGGTGCCGATGGGACTTTTGTTATAACACTGAAAAGTTCAACAATTGGTAATAGCGCGGTGACCGCAACACTGGATAATACCAGTAGCGCAATGGTTGTGATGACATTTGTTGCTGTACCTTTTGAGATCAGATTGACCTTAACCATGGGGGGATAACCGTGCTGTAGCTGATGACACTTTATGGTGGCGGCGTTAGGTTCTTGACGCATTGAGGACATTAGCAGGAATAGACAGAAGTATGTATTAGTAGGCGGCAGGGAAAAGAGGAAAGCTAAAGGGCATCTAATTAAATAGAAGCCCTTTAGCTTAAGTATCATTATTTCGGTTTCGATAAATTATTGTAAACGTTATTTAGTATAAAACGCTTTCCTTTAGTTATTACTGTTCCGATATTGCATTAGTGGGCTGATATTATGGAAATAGATTAAGATGAGATTATTAAATCTACTGGTGTTTATTCTGCTGATGACGGTGTTTCCTGGCACTGTTTATGCGGAATTTATCATAAAAAACCTGCAAACAAGTTTGTCAGAAATGAGTATGGATGTGGTATTCCAGCCTGGTGGTTCTGCGTATGTTAATTATTGTCGGCCACAAAATATTAGCCATACTACATTAGAACGTTGTTTACTAACATATAAAGTCAGAGCAGTTACCTCCGGAGGTCTAGGGGTTGACTTATATACTGGCGCGTTTGATTTACGAGGGGATGGCACATATGACCAACAATTGTTAGCTGCTTCAACAATGGACGAAGCACTAGCGATCGCACAATCTCACGGGGTAATACTTTCTTATCACATAGTGATATCACGCTCAGCACTGGTTTCGATATCCGGTACATCGGGGAATTTTGCAATGATAACTGGAGCTGAGGGAAAACCCTGTAATGCGGCGGGTACCTCATGTTATACATTTTCATCTGCTCTACTAGGTACATATAACTTTAACCTTAAAACAGCCAATATTGATGTTGTATGTGAGGCGAGTAGTTTGTCACAACGTTCAGCGACCCTAAGTGGGCCACATATATATGTGCATGATAGTAATGGGACGCGCTTATCACAAGCCATTAATCCTATTGATGTATCTATGAACTGTGTTAATTGGAGCCCAACGGCTAATACCAAAGCGGTCGACTTTGTCGTCACTCCGAGCGAAGGGGCCGCCACCGGCAGTAATACTCAGGTAGCTTGCGGAGTTTATAAAAATACGCTTGCCGGGACAGCTTCAGGTTATACACATACTCAGACAATCTCCTTGTCTGGTTTTGGTGATACTATTTCAACGTTCTCAACACCGGCACTTTATTTTGGTGTTTATGTTAAACAGCCATCTAGCTCCGCAGAAACCTCGTTACCGCAATTAAATTGTGAGTTTTCAGGCGAGTTTAGCGTACAGTAATCGGCGATTTTTATGAGTGTTCTTTCTGTGAGAATTGTAGGAGATATTAATGGTTCTCTGCTCTTTTAATTCGACCTAAGTAAAGTAAGGTTAGATATTCCAATACAGTGAGAATTTTCCATTCTTATCGATTTGAAATGGAGGGTGTTATTGTGCATTAATACTATGGTGCATCTGAATAATAATGAATTTTCTTAGGTGTCTATTTGATGGATTACGCCCTATAAAGGTTACGGGTACTTTATTAAGGAGATATGATGCTTGACATGACAGTGCTTGTTGTTGATGAACATCCTATAATTAGAAGTGTTATAAAACGTATTATAGAGTGTAAAGGAGGTGAGGTTTTAGAAAGTAATTGTCGAACAGAATCGGTTAGGATAGCCCATATGCATAAACCAGATTTGATTATTCTCGATATTCTTACAAATGAATATTCAGGTCTTGGTCTGATTGAACAAATATTAAGAGTTTCACCTGATTCAAAAATAATAATTTTCACTGCGATGGTATTTAATGATTATGCTATAAAATGTATGGACTGTGGTGTTTATGGTTATGTCTCTAAAACCGATAGCATTGATAATTTGGAAAGTGCCATTAAAGCGGTTATGTCGGGTTATTGTTATTTTCCAAAGCTTATTATTAGTTTTAAAAATGATGATAATGATGAAC
>NZ_JAZGQA010000153.1:0-10765 GCF_048593855.1 Yersinia sp. 2542 StPb PI | reverse complement strand
CTCTGCCTTTTTATTACTTATAAACATCGGCATCAGCGTCAAATTTCTTCTTTTCACGCTCGGCGATGATCACATAATACTTACCGCCTTTCTCATCCGCCATTTTCGACAGCTCTTCTTTCACATCCATCGGCGATGTTGCCTGACCCGACGTGGTAATGGTGCCAATCTTCTCGTAATTCTTCGCTTCTTCTTTAGTAATTTCTTTCGCCGCCATCGCGCCAAAAGAAACCCCCGTAACGACCAGAGCTACAGCCAGATTTTTCAATAAATTCATACCGAATACCTCGCAAATGAAGGATTAATGCGTATAAAAACAGTAAGAAAAACAGAGATGAATTGATTTAATTAAAGACAGTTGGCTGATGTGACGCCACGCGCAGTGGCCGCCCACACCTCTAAAGAAAAGGCTCTCCCCATGCCAGTGCGCGGGGATGCGCCAATTTGAACCTTCTTAATTATTAAGCAGATTTAATATTTAGCCATTAAATTACACATTAAATTCCATTCATCTCTATGTGCTAAGGCCTTAAATCTGTGGCAGTTAGCTATTCCAGTGTGATTTTAGCGTCAACATGTGCTGAAAAATCGATAAGTAATTTTGAAAAATAATCAGGATGAGAAACAAAAGGGGCATGAGCTGCTCCCTTCATCACCACCGATTGACTCTGCGGCCAGGCACTATCTAATAACGAAGCCACTTTGCGCGGCACCAGCCCATCCAGATAACCATAAATGCGCAACAAAGGTAGAGTGCATTTGGCCAGTGTGGGTCGTAAATCGGCAGTACGCAGAATGTCTAGCCCGCCGATTAACACCTCCACTTCTGGCATCTGGTGTTGTAGCACCACCGCTTTCAATAAACGGGCATCCTGTCGTGCACTTTCCGTCCCCAAAGTTTGCAATGCCAGAAAACGCTCAACGGTACGCTGAAAATCCTCACTTAACTGTTGCTGGAAACCGGCCAAGACTTCCGGCCGAATCCCCGGCCATTCATCATGCGCAGTAAAACATGGCGAGGAGGAGACAGTTATTAGCCCACGCACGCGCTCTGGCTGAGTCAAGGCTATCTGACTGGCCACTAGCCCGCCCATCGACCAACCGAGCCACAAGGCGCGCGGTGGTGCTTGTTGTAAGACAATTGCCGCCATATCAGACAGTGGCATCGCACCAAAATCTTTGCTGCGCCCATAACCGGGGAGGTCCACCAAATGCAGACGAAAATGCGGTGCGAGTCTATCAATTATGCAATGCCAGACTTCGGCGTTCAGCCCCCATCCGTGCAGCAGCACAAGATCGCAATCACCTTCACCGCAGGTGTTCCAATACAGTTGTTTCATACGTTAATATCCTGTTGCCTTAGCCGCGTCATACATCACTTATCAAGGAAGATAAACATGCTAACAATCGTCAGCCAGTGTTGGCTATGCCGGCAGCGGTTATATCATCCAAGGCATGGCATTTGTTGTTATTGCAACCAGCATTTACCTAAATTACCGCCCTGTTGCCCTCGCTGCGGCTTGCCCTGCACTAACCCGGCGTTACCTTGTGGCCGCTGCCTTAACGCACCACCCCGCTGGGCGAGTATGACCTTTGTCAGTGATTATATTCCGCCCTTGAACGGGCTGATAAAAAAGTTCAAATTTAACGGCGTCACACAGTTGGCTCCGGTACTGGCCCGTTTATTATTGTTACGCTGGCTTGATGCCTACCGTCAGGGTAAGGTTATCAGGCCAGAAAGAATCATTAGTGTGCCTTTACACCGCTGGCGCTGTTGGCGGCGCGGCTATAACCAAACAGACCTGTTAGCACGGCCATTGGCACACTGGCTTGGCTGCCACTACAGTAATATGACGTTACAGCGAGTACGGGCTACACCACCGCAGCAGCGATTGAAAGCTACCGCGCGACGTAAAAATATGCGGGGGATATTTCGTTGTACACAGTCTCTTCGCGGCCAACATATTGCTCTGCTGGATGATGTCGTAACAACGGGCAGTACACTGAATGAGATTGCCGATCTACTCTGGTCCGAGGGGATTGCCTCATTACAGGTGTGGTGTATCTGCCGAACCTTGTAGTCACCCCAGCAATGGGCGTATTATAACCGACAAGAATAGTCAACTATTGAGCAGATGCCATGATCACAATAACAGACGCAGCACAATCTCATTTTGCCAAACTGTTGGCAAATCAAGAAGAAGGCACCCAAATCCGGGTATTTGTTATCAACCCCGGAACACCCACCGCTGAATGCGGCGTGTCTTACTGCCCACCGGATGCGGTCGAAGCAACAGATACTGTACTGAAATTTGAGCAGTTATCTGCCTATGTTGATGAAATGAGTAAGCCTTATTTGGACGACGCTGAAATCGACTTCGTCACTGACCAACTAGGCTCTCAACTTACCCTGAAGGCGCCTAATGCCAAAATGCGTAAAGTTGATGACACTGCACCATTGATGGAGCGGGTTGAATATGTTCTGCAATCGCAGATTAACCCGCAACTGGCCGGGCATGGTGGCCGTGTAACATTGATGGAAATCACACCAGATGCATTGGCTATCCTGCAATTCGGCGGTGGCTGTAACGGGTGTTCTATGGTTGATGTCACACTGAAAGAAGGCATCGAAAAAGAGCTGTTGCAGAAATTCCCAGAATTGAAAGGCGTGAGGGATTTGACTGAGCATCAGCGCGGCGAGCATTCCTATTACTAATTATCCTGCGCCCTTGGTGCTACAGCGGTGTTAGCTTCGCTCTCTCACCCGAATCACTGACTGATGTCAGCTCATCGGGATTTGTTCGCTTGCTGCCTTGCTGTAACACCAATGACTTTGGCTAATAACTTTGGCTAATAATTGAGCATTGCTATTACTCATTATCCTGCGCCCTTGGTGCTACAGCGGTGTTAGCTTGCTGCCTTGCTGTAACACCAATGAATAATATTGTTCTTAATGCTGACAAAACCAGATGACTCAATCTGGAGCGGTGAGGATAGGCAGAAGAGTAAAGCGTCCGCGCCAGGGATGGCGCGGCATGAGCCTACATCGACGTATTGACGGCGTCTTTACGATCTGCCTGTTCTCTGCGCCACGAGCACTTTATTGGCAGCCTACTGAGAGATTCCCTCCCCTTATCATCCCGCCGACACATTCTTGCGCCGCTTATCCAAATCCTTCAATAAACGATTAACCTGGCTGTCAGCAAACATCTCTTCCAAGCTCGAGGTCAATTTACGCCGCCAGTTCGGATATTCCTCACTGGTTCCGGGAATATTTACCGGTGTCGCCATATCCAACCAATCTTCCGGTTGCAAACCCAGTAATGCGCTGGCGCTGTCGGCAACATAACGCTGTAATCCTCGGTTAAGGACCGGGCTCATCGAGAGGAGTGACGCTTTATGGCCTACCTTCTTTGGCACACAGTCATAGTGATGTAACCCTTCCAATAATCCTTGCTTGGCCCGTTCCCGATCAAGATAAAGCTGCTTCAATATCTGTTGGTCTGGATATAACCCCAGCTTATTCCCCAACGTCAGATCGTCACTTTGCCAATAGCCCCGTAAGGTCGGCAAATCATGGGTCGTAATGGTGGCCATCGCCTGTGCCGGATAAGATTGTGGCGCACGGAAGGTATTCTCACTGTCATGCTCAAAATAGAGCACCTTGTAGGAATACACCCCGCTGTCACGCAGCTTAGCCACAATTTCTACCGGTACCGTGCCTAAATCCTCGCCAATCACCATGCAGTGATGACGCTGACTTTCCAGCGCCAATATCGCCAATAGATCATCGACCGGATATTTAACATAAGCCCCCTGGGCGGCAGTCTGCCCGTAGGGAATCCACCACAGACGCAATAAGGCCATCACATGATCAATACGCAGAGCGCCACAACTGGTCATATTAGCGCGCAGCAAATCGATAAAAGGCTGGTAGGCACGCGCAACCATGACGTGCGGGTCCATTGGTGGCAACCCCCAGTTCTGGCCCAGCGGCCCTAAAATATCAGGCGGAGCCCCTACCGAGGCTTTCAGACAATATAACTCGCGGTCACACCAGGTTTCAGCGCCACCTTCAGCCACACCAACAGCTAAATCACGGTACAAGCCAATCGGCATTTTTCGTGTCTGGCTGTTGCGAAAACAGTTATCAAACTGAGTGGCGGCCAACCACTGTAACCATAGATAGAAGGTCACATCACTCGCGTATTCGCGGCAAAAATCAGCTACAGCACTGCTGTGCCCATCACGATATTTTTCTGGCCACACCGGCCAGCCCCACATCATTGGGTCTTGCGCACTTAAATGAGCATGTAGCGCATCAAAAGCTGCTTGTTGATGCAGACTACGACCGCCTTGTTCCACAAACTGGTGGAATGCCTGCATCCGCGCATCTTTTGCTTTACGAGCAGTAAACAGCGGGAAGGCCAAACGCAGCGCCATCAATTTCAGTTGCATAACCTGCGGATAATCAACCCACTCATTAGCCCGAATTTCAGCCAGCGTCTGTTGTGTTGCTGGTTGATGCCACCAGAGCTGCGCCGCTTCACTGTGCTGAAACTCATCCACGCGGTTCACGTCGATATAAACCACATTCAGCCAGCGTCTTGAAGAGGGGCTATAGGGGCTAGCACTCTGTGGATTAGCCGGATACAGCGCATGAATCGGATTCAAACCGATAAAGGCACCACCACGCTCGCCCACCTGTTCCAACATCTGGCTGAGATCACCAAAATCACCAATCCCCCAGTTACGTTCGGAACGCAGGGTATAGAGCTGTACACAAGCGCCCCACAACTTTTTCCCTGCCAGCAACGCATCTGGCTCATAGCAACGTTTCGGTGCCACAATAATTGAACACTGCCACTGCTGTAACCCTTGTTCGAGAATCAAACGGTGATAACCCTGCGGCAGAGAAGATGGCAATGTCAGCGTCTTTTTTGCACTGATACGCCCCTGGTGCAACTCACCTTTTTCTGTCTGCAATTGCCAGTGATAATCGCCTGAACCCGCCATTGGTAACTGCATTGGGCTACCAAAAGTAAATACTTTCACCACCGGTAGTGGTGTATTTTCTGTCGAGGTGTCCTGAGGCACCTGGGTGCGCCCCATGGCCGCCAACAACTGCTGCTTGGTTTCCGGCAAAATAGCCTGCGGCTTACCATGAGCATTAATGTAGCTGGCGGCTATCCCTGCCAGTGTCGCTGCTTGATCGAGCGATTTACGATCCATGCAGTCTTCTCCTTAACGTTTGGCTTGCCAAATCCGTGATTGGTAATCACGAATTGAACGGTCAGAACTGAACATCCCTACCCGGGCAGTGTTAAGAATGGTACGGCGGGTCCATTCATCCTTATCGCGGTACAGGGCATCAATTTGCTTCTGTGCCTGACAGTATGAGGCAAAATCAGCCAATACCAGATAAGGGTCACCCCCTTCCAACAGGCTATGCAACATCATGTCAAATGCGTGCTTATCACCTTGGCTGAACGCACCACTGGCCAGCTCATCCAGAATGCTTTTCAGGTGCGCGTCAGCTTTAAGATACTTCTGTGGCTTATAACCTTTCGCCAAAATGGCTTTTACCTGCTCCACGGTGTTACCGAAAATAAAGATATTCTCGTCACCCACCTGCTCGGCAATTTCAACGTTAGCCCCATCAAGGGTACCCACCGTCAATGCACCATTCAGTGCCAGTTTCATGTTGCCAGTGCCAGAGGCTTCTTTACCGGCAGTTGAAATCTGCTCCGATACATCCGCCGCAGGAATCATCAATTCCGCGACTGAAACCCGATAATCGGGGATAAAGACCACTTTTAGGCGATCTTTGACGATCGGATCATTGTTGATCTTATCGGCGGCCTGATTGATCGCATAAATAATATTCTTAGCTAAATAATAACCAGGTGCAGCTTTGGCACCAAACAAGAACACACGCGGCGCAATATCCAGATTCGGGTTGTCACGGATCTGGCGGTAGAGCGACAGAATATGTAACAGATTCAAATGCTGACGCTTATATTCATGCAACCGCTTAATCTGCACATCGAAGATGGCGTCTGGATTAATCACCAACCCCATAGTTCGCTTAACGTATTCAGCTAACTTAACTTTGTTGTCATATTTGATCTGCTGATAACGGCCCCTAAAAGCCTTATCTTCGGCATAAGACTCAAGCCCGGCTAATGCATCCAGATTATTCGCCCATTCCACTTTCAGCGTGTCATCAATCAGGCCAGATAATGCCGGATTACATTGCTTCAACCAACGGCGCGGCGTAATACCATTAGTAACATTATGGAATTTATTTGGCCATAATTGATAGTATTCAGGGAATAAGTCTTTGATAACCAGATCAGAATGCAGTTGCGCTACGCCGTTGACGGCAAAGCCGCTGACCACACACAGATTGGCCATTCTCACCTGCTTATTATGATGAACCGCCAGCTTGGCCCACACCGCTTCATCCCCAGGCCATTGCTTATCCACCACCTTTTTAAACTGCGCATTGATCTGCTTGATGATGACAAAATGGCGTGGCAACAAACTACGCACTAATTTTTCATCCCAACATTCAAGTGCTTCAGGCATCAACGTGTGGTTGGTATAAGCGAAGGTTTTGCTGGTGATCGCCCACGCCGCATCCCAGCTTAGCTGATGCTCATCCAGCAGTACTCGCAGCATTTCAGGAATAGCGATAGTCGGGTGGGTATCATTCAGTTGAATAACTTCATAGTCAGGCAATTCAGCCAGTTTACGACCAGCCAGATGATGCTTACGTAAAATATCCGCCACCGAGCAGGCGCATTGGAAGTATTGCTGCATCAGGCGCAGACGTTTGCCGGCCAGATGGTTATCGTTTGGATACAATACTTTGGTCAGTTTTTCTGCTTCAACGCCATTTTGTTCTGCCAGCAGGAACTTCCCATCATTAAAATTAGTTAAATCAAATGGATGTTGATGAGTCGCCTGCCACAGGCGCAACGGCTGTGTTACACCATTGCGAAAACCCAGCACCGGTAAATCCCAAGCTTCACCGCGTAAGGTGAAGGCCGGACGCCACACCTGGTGGCCATCAGCGAGTTTTTCTAACTTGCCAGCAAAGCCGACATCAACCGCCAACGCCGCATTATGGCGAAACCACGGATAACTCTCGCGCTGCCAGTTGTCCGGGGCTTCCTGTTGTTTACATTCACTGAAAGATTGACGGAACAGACCGTATTGATAATTCAGACCATAACCGGTGGCGGGTTGCTCAACGGTTGCCATCGAATCAAGGAAACAGGCCGCCAAACGCCCAAGACCGCCATTACCCAATGCAGGGTCAGTCTCCTGCTCCAGCAAATCACACAGGTTAATTTGCTGCTCGGCCAGCAATGCCTCCACTTGATCATACCAACCCAGATTAATCAGGTTGTTTGCCGTTAAACGACCAATCAAAAACTCCATTGAAATGTAGTTAACATGCCGTTGGACTTTTTGGGTTTTACCTGGTGCAGGCTGAGCCGCCAATTGTTCGGCTAACGCCGCGCTGACAGCTTCCCACCATTGGTGTTGAGTCATTTGCTGAGCGGAGGTTAGGCCAAAGCGCTGCCACTGGCGGGTCAGTGCGGCCAGGAAATCGTCCTTTTTAAGCGTAGGCTGTGACATAGGGAGTCTCTATCCTGTGAGTGGGGTAATTTTACCCTTATCCTGCCAATGAGAACTGACAAGGGCATCATCCTGCCGGGGGATTAGCTGGGGATGAGTCGCAGGGCGTAGCTAAAATTGTGATCCGGTGCAACTTACAGCCATATGAAACATTAACTCTATTGCAATAACATGGCCGTTATCAGACCTTAGCAGTGCTGATTAATTACGAGGCTAAAAATAATTACTCTTATGAATGCCTGTAACATTTCATTACAAATGGACATATCACTCGCCAGGACGTCTTCTCACCGGATATTGGTTAAACCGGACACAGCATGCTGATCCCCTCAAAACTGAGCCGCCCGGTACGGCTGCAAAATACCGTGATACGCGACCGTCTATTGGTTAAGTTATCAGGTGTAGCAAACTATCGCCTGACTTTGATCAATTGCCCAGCCGGTTATGGTAAGACCACGTTGATCGCCCAATGGGCTGCCGACCAATCCAATCTCGGGTGGTATTCACTGGATGAAAGTGACAATCAACCAGAGCGTTTCGCCTCTTATCTGATTGCTGCGGTACAGTTGGCGACTGGCGGCCATTGCAGTAAAAGTGAAGCTCTCAGCCAAAAGCATCAATACGCCAGCCTTTCAGCGCTGTTTGCTCAATTATTTATCGAGTTGTCCGATTGGGATGGCCCGCTTTATCTGGTCATCGATGACTATCATCTGATTACCAATGACGCTGTTCATGAAGCGGTGCGCTTCTTTCTGCGTCACCAGCCGGAAAATATGACGCTGATCCTGCTATCCCGCACCTTGCCACCGCTGGGAATTGCTAACCTGCGGGTGCGCGATCAGTTGCTGGAATTAGGCATGCAGCAACTGGCATTTAATCATCAGGAAGCACAGCAATTTTTTGATTGCCGCCTGTCAGTGCCACTGGAACAAGGTGATAGCAGCCGCTTGTGTGATGAAGTTGAAGGCTGGGCCACCGCGCTGCAACTGATAGCACTGTCATCGCGTCAGCCAAACTCATCCGCGCAAAAATCGGCAAAACGCCTGGCAGGGTTAAATGCCAGCCATTTATCAGACTATCTGGTGGATGAAGTATTAGATCAGGTGGATAGCAATTCCCGCGTTTTTCTGCTGCGTTGCTCAGTATTACGTTCCATGAATGATGCCCTGATTGTGCGCCTGACTGGGGAAGATAACGGTCAGCAACGGCTGGAAGAGTTGGAGCGCCAGGGGTTATTTATTCATCGTATGGATGACAGTGGTGAATGGTTCTGCTTCCACCCGCTATTTGCCACCTTCTTGCGCCAGCGCTGCCAGTGGGAATTGGCGTTGGAGTTACCGGAATTGCATCACGCAGCCGCTGAAGGCTGGATGGCGCTGGGCTACCCGGCTGAAGCAATCCACCATGCATTGGCCGCAGGTGATGTTGGCATGTTACGTGATATCTTGCTGCAACATGCCTGGACGCTGTTTAACCACAGTGAGTTGGCGCTGCTGGAACAATGTCTGGTCGCCCTGCCTTACTCTTTATTGGTGCAGAATCCAGAACTGGCACTGCTACAAGCCTGGCTGGCGCAAAGCCAACACCGTTATGGTGAGGTGAATACCTTGCTCGAGCGCGCTGAATCGGCAATGCAAGAGCGCAAAATCCCTGTTGATGAGATTTTACGCGCTGAATTTGATGCCCTGCGTGCTCAGGTAGCTATCAATGACGGTAAGCCAGATGAAGCCGAAAAACTGGCAACTGATGCGCTGAAATATCTGCCGATGGCGAACTTTTATAGCCGTATTGTGGCAACCTCCGTAACTGGTGAGGTTCATCATTGTAAAGGGGAGCTAAGCCGTGCGCTGCCCATGATGCAGCAAACCGAGCAAATGGCACGTCGCCACGAAGCCTATCACTATGCCTTATGGGCATTGCTACAACAGAGTGAAATCCTGATTGCACAAGGTTTCTTGCAAGCCGCTTATGAAACGCAAGATAAAGCCTTTGATTTAATTCATGAACAACATCTTGAGCAGTTGCCGTTGCATGAATTCCTGCTGCGTATTCGCTCCCAAATTTTATGGTCGTGGTCACGGTTGGATGAAGCGGAAGAAGCGGCACGCAAAGGTATTGAGATTCTGGTCAATTACCAACCCCAACAGCAATTGCAATGTTTGGCGATGCTGGCAAAATGCTCACTGGCGCGTGGCGACCTGGATAACGCCAATATGTATATTCAGCGTTGTGAGGCCCTGCAACACGGCAGCCAATATCATCTCGACTGGATAACCAATGCCGATAAGCCACGGGTTATTCACTGGCAGATGACCGGGGATAAAGTCGCCGCCGCAAGTTGGCTGCGCCAGGCAGAAAAACCGGGGATGGCGGATAATCACTTTTTACAGGGGCAGTGGCGTAATATCGCGCGGATACAGATCATGCTAGGGCGCTTTAATGAAGCCGAAGTAGTATTGGACGAACTGAACGAAAATGCCCGCCGCCTTCGTTTAACCAGTGACCTTAACCGTAATCTGTTGTTAAGTAATATCCTTTACTGGCAAACCGAACGTAAAAGTGAGGCCCAGAAAGCGCTGATTGAATCACTGTCATTGGCTAACCGCACCGGTTTTATCAGCCATTTCGTGATTGAAGGTGAAGCTATGGCACAACAGTTGCGCCAACTGATTCAACTTAACGCGTTACCGGAATTGGAACAGCATCGTGCTCAGCGAATACTGAAGGATATTAACCAGCACCATCGGCATAAATTCGCCCATTTTGATGAGATATTTGTCGATAAACTGCTAACTCACCCGCAAGTACCAGAACTGATCCGTACCAGCCCGCTAACCCAGCGCGAATGGCAGGTATTGGGGCTGATTTACTCCGGCTACAGTAATGAACAGATCGCCGGTGAGCTGGAAGTGGCGGCCACTACGATTAAAACCCATATCCGTAATTTATATCAAAAACTGGGGGTTGCTCACCGTCAGGAAGCCGTACAACAGGCACAGCGTTTATTACAGATGATGGGTTATGTTTGATTATTTTTATTGTTATGGCAATAAGTTACCACTGTACTGCAATTTACATTAAACCAATGTTATTGCAGTCAGTGGTCTTTGGCGAT
>NZ_JAZGQA010000152.1:0-10855 GCF_048593855.1 Yersinia sp. 2542 StPb PI | reverse complement strand
CTATATTGCCATCTTGTGCTTTTATCTGGTCTACGTTCTCAATAGCACTACTTTTCCCATCATGCTTTTGCTGCGCTTGTTGTGCCTGACGACGTAACAACTCAGCCAGTTGCTGCTGTAACATCGTTAATTGAGCTTGAATACTTTTTCGCTGATCTTCTGACATATCAATGCCATCTTTGAGTTTTTGCGTAACCTCAGCGATTTTTGCTATTACATTCTTTATCTGAGATGCCAAATCATTTCCTGCACTTGCAGTATTCTTGCTGCCATTTCCCGTCGTTGCTGCTATTGGTAAGCTCGCATTTATACCCATCGGACATATCCTTATCACTCACTAAGTCAGTATAATGATTATCGGCAAAGGGCGACTTTATGTTAATAATTTCAGCAATCCAAATATGATCCCAATCTATAGCCACGCTGCTCAATGGCTTGCTTTAATGCCGGCGACGTCAGCACCTCCAATTCGGTCAAGCGTGGATAACAATAGCCGCTGGTCATGAGGGTGTTATCAACAAACGCCGGATGGCACATAATCTCAAGTGAGTTAATTGCTTTTTGACTGGCATTTTCCAACAACCGCAAAAATGTCTGCTCAGATAAAGCCTCACCATAAAAACCGGCATCGAACCACTCACTGCTTCGCGGGTTATCAAGCACAATCTCATGCCGCTGTATTTCATTGCGATCAATACGCAGTGGAAGAGATTTCTCGTGGGCAAAAGCAACAACCAGCGGATAAATTTGCGGTAACATATGTACATGATGATGGCTGTCGATGTGAGTGGGTGCACGGCCGAAGACGGCAACAAACTTATCAAACTGAGCCGCCAACTCCCGAGCTATCTCGCCAGGATTCAGCTCACCCGCTTCGGCGCGTTGCCACAACCATTTGCCCAGAGCACCGTTGGCATCAACTAATGATGGCATTGACGTTAACGGCCGCCCGTAAGTGAGAACAAAATGCATCCCCACAGGCAACGTTGGATTTTGCTTACTCAGTTCCGCTGCATGATAGATATCCGCACAATTCATCATCGCTGTAGTCGATGAGACAACACCATGCCGGAATGCTTCAATGATTCCGTAACTTTGACCTTTGCATAGACCAAAATCATCAGCATTAACAATAAGTAACTTTTCCATTGAGGGTACCTTGTCAGGCCATTCCAGTAGCAGTTATCTGGCCGGAAGCTAATCGGATAACCCCTCTCTGACGCAGTTGAATTTTTTGCGATAGTTCCCCGGCGTAAAAGAGGTGAGTTTTTTGAAGTTTTTAATAAATAACGTGGTATCGCTGTAACCTGCTTCAAAAGCAATGTCAGAGACCAGATAATTGGTCATTTCAAGTTGAGTTTTAGCAAAGTTAACTCTGATTTCATTGATAATCTGCATCGGCGTTTTTTCGTAATAACGGCGGGTAGCGCGGGTCAAATACTCTTGGGTTTTGCCAGACAGTTCGATCATATTCACCAGCGCTTTTTCACCAAACATCGACTTATCATGCATTTTGTCGATACTGGTCTTCAGCCACAGCGGAATATCGTCGTTAGTGTCACTTTCTTTATGATGGCTGATGCGGTTAGTGACATAAAAAGTCAGCAGTTCTACCAGTTCAGTAAGCTCATCGTCCCTAAAGTGTGGCGCAGAAATTGCCGATTCAATATAAGAGAGAAAATCACCCTTTAGGCGATAAGCCTGAGAGGCCACAATAGGCCGCGATAATAGATGAGAATAGTGCTCTTCAAAGAAGGTTTTACTTATTCCCACATTCAGAATACGGGTGGCACCAAACTCATAGAAACTTTTATGATGGGATCCCATAGGAATAAAAACAAAATCGCCGCGCTCTAAAAAGACTCGCTTACCGTTTATTTCCTGATAACACATACCGGTTAATATCAACGTATATTCATAATAATCATGCTGATGTAAGCCGGTGGCACTTTCCGTTTTGTTATAAATAAACAGATGGAATTCTTTTCCGTTAAAAAAGTCTTTTTGACGTACTAACCTGACTTCCATCTTATTTACCTTCATTCTCGTTCAAAATAGCCAATGTGTTAGACAAAATTCACTGTAACTTTCGATGCAATTCGATCAACTCATCAATTAACTCTCTGGCTAACATGGCCGTCATCAAATGATCCTGAGCATGTACCAGCACCAATGTTACTTTGGTTTTCCCCTCACCTTGATCAGCTTCAATCAGCCTGGTCTGAACTAAATGTGCTTCATTCAGCGCCAGGCGAGATTGCACCATCAGCTCATCCGCTTGGGAAAAGTCACCCGCCTTGGCTTGTTTCAGAGCCTTGTAAGCCAAACTTCTGGCTTGCCCGGCGTTGATAATCAGCCCCATAACCACATCTTCCATCTCATCGGTAGGCTGCACCTCACCCACGATTTTATCTAAATCAAACATGCTATTGTTACTCCGTAAATTAAAGCCATTAATTAAAACCATTCTGCCTGGCGACATCAGCAAACCAGTAGCCACTTTGTTTCAATACTCGCGTCTGGTCGGCGATATTCAACCGAACTAAACCATAGCGGTTTTTGTATGCATTGAGCCAAGACCAGCAATCAATAAAGGTCCACAGATGATACCCTTTACAGTTACTGCCCTCTTGTAATGCTTGATGTAGCCACTGCAAATGTGCACGGATAAATTCGATGCGATACTGGTCATCAACCCTACCTGATGGCGTGATAAACTGCTCTTCGCCCTCAACACCCATGCCATTCTCAGAGATATAACACGCAATATTGTTATAATTCTCTCTTAGATTTTTCAGGATGTCATACAGCCCTTTTTCGTAGATTTCCCAACCACGATGCGGGTTGATTTTGCGCCCGGGCATCGCATAAAAACTGAACAAATCCTCCGGCGTTTTCACCAGCCCTTGAGGGGTTGGGATATCTTTCGCCTGAACCCGTCTTGGCTGATAATAGTTAACCCCTAACAGATCAACGACGCCCGCCGCAATGCACTGGCAATCACCGCTTTCAATTTGTGGCAATAAGTCGTGCTCTCGCAGCAACGTGATCAGTTCATCAGGGTAAATACCCTTGGTGACGGGATCGAGGAAGCTACGGTTAAGCAATAAATCGGCATGATTAGCTGCAATCAGGTCTGGCGCACTGTCGGAGCGAGGATAGGTCGGGGTGAGGTTCAAAATGATACCAATTTCACCCCCCTGCTTTAGCTCTCGGTAGTTTTGCACCGCGTTGGCATGGGCCAATACGCTGTGATAAGCGACAGTCACCGCACGTTTAAAGTCAACCACACCAGGGTAATGCAGGTTATTCAGGTAACCGGCTTCAACAGGCACAATCGGCTCATTAAAAGTAAACCAATGCTTTACCCGATCACCAAACAACATAAAGCAGCTTTTGGCATAGCGGCCATAGGCTTCCACAACCGCACGATTTTCCCAACCGCCTTTCTCTTGCATACACAATGGCATATCAAAATGATAAAGATTGATAAAGGGGGTAATTCCCTGCACCAATAGGCTATCGATAACTGCGTTATAAAACGTGACAGCTTTGGGGTTAAGCTCACCGTCACCCTTTGGAATCAACCGCGACCATGAAATCGATGTCCTGAACGTGTTATGGCCCAGTTGCTTTAATAGCAAAATATCTTGCTGATAGTTATCGTAAAAGGTGGAGGTGTTTTCAGGACCAATCTGATCATGAAAACGTTCCGGTGCAATTTCGTACCAATAATCGAAGATGTTCTTGCTCTTACCATCCCGCAGTGACGCCCCTTCGGATTGGGCTGCGGAGGTGGCACTGCCCCACCAAAAATCATCGGGAAATTGATACTTCATTCCGGCCTCCAGCCTTATACGATAAACAGATTTAACGCTTAGAATTTCAAGCTATCAGCAATCTCTTCTTCACTTTCAACCTGACGATCTATCTCGCTCTGCGCCTTATTGGCAATTATTACGAATGGCAGATACATCAATGTCGCTATACCTAAGTTGAATAAACTTAATAACATCGCGGCAATACTGCCGTTGGTATTGAAGAAGGCACCTAAGCCGACTGGCATGGTCCACGGCGCAATATTGGTGATTGGCGGAATAAGGCCGGTGTAATACGCCACTGAAGTGATAATTGCTAATACCGGTTGAACCAAGATGAACGGAATAAAGAACAGCGGGTTCATTATGACCGGCAAACCAAATAGGATAGGTTCATTAATCTGGAAAATACTAGCCGGTGCACCCAATTTTGCTACCTGACGATAGTCTTCACGGCGAGAAGCAATAAAGATGGCAATAACCAGTCCAAGTGTTGCGCCAGTGCCTCCCAAGAAGATATAGGAGTCAACAAACGGCTTAGCCCACATATGGAATTCTTTACCGGCAGCCAGCGCCGCAGCAACAGAACCATACTGGGTATAGGTTGCGACGTTCTCCAATGCAAATGGCATCATAATGCCACTTTCCAGTGCAGATAAGGCCATCGCACCGTGTATCCCGAAGAACCACAACAGCGAGGAGCACATGACATACACCCATCCCACAACACTGCCCATTTTCGACAACGGTGCTGAAATGGTGTCCATAATGATCTGGTGGAAGTTGGTGCCATGCAATCCAAGGGCATAAGCAATCACGCCCATGATGGAAAGAATGATAAACCCGGGAATCAATGCAGAGAAAGAACGGGAAACTGATGTCGGCACACTGTCTGGCAGGCGGATAACCCAGTTACGTCGCACGATAAAGGTAAAGAGCTCTGCAACCACCAAACCGATGATGATACCGGAGATGATATTCGCCCCTCCCAACCAATTAGCCCCGACGGCATAGGCCTCGCCAACACTGTATGGCGTCACGGTCATAAAGGCAGCAATTGCCAGCAGAGCCGCAGCCAGAGGATCGACCCTTTTCTCTTCAGCCAACGCCATACTGATAAAAAATGGCGTCATTAACGACATAATACCGAGAGTACCGTTATAAACGTTGCCGCCTATCGCTTTAAAACCATTGAGCATAGTAATGGTATCGGCATCTAACCGCACGCCCATTGAGAAAAAGAACGACCCTTCGCCAAAACTTAAGAAAACGTTGTTGATCAGTACAAACATGGCACCCGTCAGGGTTAACGGCATCAGCCGAATAAACCCATTCTTGATAGCATTAATGTGTTGCTGTCTGCCTATTTTAATAGCAAAAGGCAAGATGACCCTTTCCAGAGAATTAATAAATGCGCTCACAGTGCACCCCTTATTGTTTTGCTTTTTTTATTGCGGCTACGGCAGCTTTTAATACCCCCAGACCGTCGACTTTGCCGTATAGGAGCGCGTCGATCACTTCAACTGGTTTATTGGGGAACATTTTTGCAACTTCAGGCAACATGTAAGCGATTTGTGGTCCTAACAAAATGACATCTGCTTGGGCACCATGTTCTGCGGCCAGGGCCTCGGGGTAAGCATTGATAATCACTGGCACCTCATACTTCTCTGCTTGTACTTTCATTTTGGAAACCAGTAGCGAGGTAGACATACCGGCTGAGCAAAATAGATAAATTTTTTTCTTTTCCATACCCAACACCTTTTGATGTTCAAAAGACACACGTTAACTGTATGCCAGTGCAATGGTGAATTCCCTTTATCTGTACTTTATCGTGCCCCTTGCCCAGCCCCATTGTTTCTGGTTGTCGGCAGTATATGGCGTTGATAGTTAAGACAGTAATTCAACTACTCATATAATCGTCTCTAATTGACTTTTCACATTGATGCTCTTCACATTTCTAAGCAAATGCAATGTGATGTTTATCGCAAAATTATGATTCTTTTTCTCGGCGAATTAAGTTTAATGTAGTTATATATCATTAAGTTAATGATTATTCACTCATCAATGATGGATTTCTCGTACTCGCAATAGCCATGAGTGGCTGGCAGCATCATTAATTAGGACACCTTATCGGTTTGCAGAATTGTCTGAACTTAACCTTTGCCACTTTTTCGTCTGCTCAGCTTGTGAGCTTTTTTTGTGAAACGAAATCGGAATGCACTCCTCAGCATGGGACTGGCTACAGTAATATAGTCGCTGATTTTACTGGTGTTATTCGCTGACTTGCCCTTAATACTCTAAAGTTAACAGTTGTTGGCATTTTAAAGGAGCAACTGATGACAATATTGGGAAATAGAACACTGGGCTATAGCTTGAGTGCACTGTTATTTAGCGTATTTGTTTCGATGACCGCCCTTGCCGCTCCGGCGGTGACCGTAACGGAATTACAGGATGGATTGGATCATCCATGGTCACTGGCATTTCTGCCTGATAATGGGGGAATCTTAATCACTGAGCGTTCTGGGCAATTACGTTTATGGCAAGCAGGGAAGCCACTATCAGAACCTTTAAAGGGGGTACCAGAAGTCTATGCCAAGGGGCAAGGTGGTCTGCTAGAAGTGGCATTATCACCGACATTTTCTCAGGATCGCCGTATATACCTAAGTTTTGCTGAAGTGGGTAAAGAGGGTAAAGCGGGCACCGCCGTGGGTTATGGCCATCTTAATCCTCAGGGGACAGCCATTGAAAACTTCAAGGTATTCTTCCGCCAGCAACCCAAATTATCTACCGGTAACCATTTTGGTGGCAAATTAGCCTTTGATAAACAAGGCCATATCTTTATTACTCTGGGCGAAAACAATCAGCGCCCTACGGCTCAAGACTTAAGCCTACATCAAGGTAAAATCGTACGTCTGACACTTGATGGTAAGGTAGTAAAAGATAATCCATTTGCCAATAAGTCTCCGGCAAAGCCAGAGATCTGGTCCTATGGCCATCGCAATCCACAGGGTCTGGCGCTTAACCCATGGACTGAAGTGATGTGGGCTAATGAGCATGGTCCTAAAGGCGGCGATGAAATCAATATCCCACAGGCCGGGAAAAACTACGGCTGGCCATTAGCCACTCATGGTGTTAACTACTCAGGTTTAGCTATTCCAGAGGCGAAAGGTACCCATGTCGAGGGTACCGAGCAACCGGCCTATTACTGGGAGAAATCACCCGGTATCAGCGGCATGGCCTTCTATGACGCTGCCCGCTTCCCCACCTGGCAACATTCACTATTTATCGGGGCATTGGCACAGAAAGAGTTGATTCGCTTGCAGTTGGATGGCGACAAAGTGATTGCAGAGGAGCGTTTACTGGGTGATCGCGGTGAGCGTATCCGCGATGTCCGGGTCGGGCCAGATGGTTATGTCTATCTGCTAACTGATGAGAGTGACGGTAAACTACTGAAGCTAGGGCTGGCAGCGGACTCATCACCCAAAGCAAAATAAGGGTTTTGCCCCTAAAAAAGCCGGAGAACATCTCCGGCTTCTCACGTTATCACCGGTTAGCGGTCCTAAGAGGCCTGCCATAAATTAAGCTGCCCCTCGGCCACATGCTGATCAATCGCACGTAACTCTTCTGCACTGAAACTCAGGTTAGTCAGGGCTGCACAGTTTTCCTCCAACTGCTCTGGGCGGCTGGCACCGATCAATACCGAGGTCACACGATTATCTTTCAATAACCAGCTCAATGCCATTTGTGCCAATGATTGCCCACGTTGTTGAGCTAATGCATTCAGTGCCTTGATACTGCGCAAATTGGCGGCTGATAACATATTTTCCTTCAACGAGCCGCCCGCTTCTTTTTTCATTCGAGAATCATCGGGAATGCCATTGAGGTATTTCCCGGTCAACAACCCTTGAGCCAATGGGGTAAAAGCAATACAACCCACCCCCTGTTGCTCCAGCGTATCTAACAAATGAGTCTGCTCAACCCAACGATTCAAAATATTGTAGGAGGGTTGATGAATAAGCAGCGGAACCTTCCATTGTTGCAATAGCTCAACCATTGTGGCGGTACGCTCAGAAGAATATGAAGAAATCCCCACATAGAGAGCCTTGCCACTTTGTACCGCCTGAGCCAGTGCCGAGGCGGTTTCTTCCATTGGCGTATTTTCATCTACACGGTGCGAATAGAAGATATCAACATAGTCCAGCCCCATACGCTGTAAGCTTTGATCCAGGCTGGCAAGCAGATATTTGCGCGAGCTGCCCGCACCATACGGGCCAGGCCACATGTTATAACCGGCTTTGGTCGAGATTATCAGCTCATCACGGTAAGGCTTAAAATCGTCGTGCAGCAATTTACCAAAATTTTGCTCGGCAGAGCCAGGAGGTGGGCCATAGTTGTTGGCCAAATCAAAATGAGTAATCCCCAGGTCAAAGGCTTTGCGCAATAATGTACGTTGTGATTCTAATGTATTGTTAAAACTGAAGTTATGCCACAGCCCAAGCGATAACGCCGGAAGCTGCAAGCCACTTTTTCCACAAAAACGATATTGCATTTGGTTATATCGGGAAGGGTCTGCTTGGTAGGGCATGATGGCTCCTGTCTCTGCTTATCGGATTTTTGAAACGGCATTTCTATTTTAACGCCATCCTTTGTCCCTGCAAGTGATACCCCCCACGCAATCGGTATAAAGTTCTATCGTTGGCAGCAATAGCAATATAGTTTCACTGGAGAACAATACAGAGGATGAACTATATTAACTTCCGGTTATCTTGTTCGCCGATCTTCATTTTATTTATATTAGTTCCGCTGATTAAACTCGAATAAAACATAATACTTAAGGCCGATAACTCGCCATATCCGAACGATCACGTAATTTATTTATACTACAATTATTCTTATTCTGACGAATTACCATTGAGGGGGTTGTTATGACGGCAATCGATGTAATGTGGGTTGGATTTGGTGGCGGTATCGGATCACTTTTACGTTGGTGGATAGGGCTGAGGGTTGGCAAAATATATCAAGGTAATTTTCCCCTAGGTACTTTTTTGATTAATATTTCTGGTGCATTTGTTATTGGATATTTGAGTATTCTCTTTAGTGTTGACTGGCGTGATCGCTATGGTGATTTAATCAATGCAGCGGTACTGACCGGTATTCTTGGCGGTTATACCACCTTTAGTAGCATGCAATTGGATGCAGCAAAACTGGCCACTGCTCGTGGTAGAGCAATGGCTGCCGGATATTTAATTATTTCTGTCATCGTCGGTCTGGCGGCAGCGGCATTGGGTGCCTGGTTGGCTTATTAATCAGAGGGAAATGTTATGCTAAATCTTATTATTTTAGTCTTTGTTGGTGGTGCTTTTGGTGCCATGTGTCGCGAGTTTATTATGTTATCCGTGCCGCGACTGGCCGACGGCTTCCCAATGGATATTTTTGTCGCCAACATTATTGCAGCATTTTTATTAGGGCTGGCTACCTCTTTATTTAAAAAAGATAAAATTAACCAATATGTGCATTTGATGGTCGCAACCGGGATCATGGGCGGTCTTTCAACCTTTTCCAGTTTTGTCTTTGGTGCGGTCGAAATGATGAAGAACCCTGGCGGAATTTTAGTCTCAATCTGTTATTTGGTCGCCAGCCTGATCATAGGCTTCATCGCGGTTGAATTAGGTTTGATGGTTGGCCCTAAAGAAAAACCAAAAGACCCACATGCAGCTACCCAATAAATACTCTCCAACAATAAAACACCCTCAATGCTGAGGGTGTTTTTGTGTACTACTGCAGATTAAGCTCGCCAGATCAGTCTAATTTCTGACAGTTACCAAAGAACATTTCCGTAATAAGATCGTTATTAATGGTATCGCCATTCAGAGTCCTAACCAGTAGTTCACTGCCAAGCAACGGCAATGAGAACACCATATCAGGATTTACCCGTTTAACTTTTTTCATATTCTGGCTTTCATTCACTAATGCCAGCGTCTTGGTGGACTCACCCGCAATTTCTTTGGCCGCTAAAATGGTAAAGGTATTATCAGCATCACTGTTACATAAGGCGATAATATATTTTGCTTTAGCCGCACCCGCCAGTTGCAATGTCGCAACCGATGATGGGTCGCCCTCGATAATATCTGCATCGGAAGGAAATTCATGCTGGCTACCGACGGCGCAAACCACAGTAACCTCATCACCCCGGTCACGTAGACCATTATAGACATTCAGTGCCAGGGAGTTGGTACCGACAATAATAAAATGATTTTTACGTTCCACGTGAGAAATCCTACCTTTAACTATACGTTTGATATTATTACTGATCATCGGTCCGGCAATGGAAGAAATTGAAGCAGCAAAGACCGTTATACCGGAAATAATCACCGTAAGAGTAAACATCCGTGCCAGCGTAGAATGAGGAATAATATCCCCGAACCCCACTGTCGACATACAAACGATCGCAAAATAGAAAGCTGTAGGTAAATCGGTAACGGCCGGAGCAAACTCATCCCCCATATAGAGCGTACCGAGCATGCTATAGACGATCAATGATGCAATACTGACGACCGCAAAGAAAGTACCGCTGCCGAGGCTGTGATAATCAAAATCGCGCCAATAAAAAAGCAAGGCAACAATAATCACAAGAGAATAAGTCGTCAGCGTATTATGATCTTTAAGAATAAAGAGATTGATAGCAACGATAGTAAACAGCAATAACACGGTGAAAAACCATGCAATGCGGGTTCTCATCGAAAGTGCGATTGCCATCAATATCAATACCAGACCGATCATAAATCGAGGAATTTCAAATAATTCAAGAAAACTTAATGCCTCCTTCCATGTACTGAAATTGTTTACAGCATCGGTTGAATGAGATATCGCCCGCAACAGCACTGGGCTTAAGACCAGATATCCATTTATTGCCACCAGAATAGCGAGGCAAAGTGGTATCGAAACTTTAGACTTAATTTCCTGTAATATTTTCATCAATAGAGTGACTAAAATTGTTATAGGTGAATTAAGTATAGATAAAAAACGAGAAAAATCAT
>NZ_JAZGQA010000151.1:0-10986 GCF_048593855.1 Yersinia sp. 2542 StPb PI | reverse complement strand
ACTTTTTAAGTTTTTTCATATTTTCCTTTATCCTGCCCCTGAAAAATGTAGTTTCTTCTGAAGAAAGCATTCTCTTATCTTTCCATTTGAAATTGAGGTTTTTAGCTCCTATAGAAGGGATCCATTCATGAATTCCTGTTGGTGAAGCTATTACTTCAGATGCTTTGAGGTGGTTCTCTTTAAGTTTTATAAGCTTAGATTTATTTTCATTATTGCCCTCATATTTTCCAGATTGCATCCCACGCTCGAGGTCTCTTATACCTTCATAACGTATATGTCCTTCACTTTTAATTTTGAAACTTTGTGCAGTATGTATTTGTATTTCAAATTTTGCTGAGTTATCTGGTAATGTGAAGTTAGCATTAATACCTCTGTATGCTTGAGATTCATGAAATGTGTTTCTGAGGAGAACAGCTTTATATCCTTTTATTGCTAAGGTATTTAATGTAAATACAACATTTGAAACAAATTCCTGCTCTTGAGTTAATGATATACTCTCATCGTTTCGTCCATATGGAAAACCTATAGTGTAACGCAATACATCGTTCATCTCATGTGGTTCAGCGATTGTTAATTTTTCAGCTAAGGATTCTTTTGTTTTTAGTCTATACTCTCTTCCATAAAGCTCAGCTCCTAATTTATAGGCTATTTCATCGAGTATTTTTGTTGCCTTTGGTTCATGTTTGCTAATTTTAGAAATCATTTCCTTTGCAATACTTAATCGCATATCTTTACTTTTCTGAAACCCGTTTCCATCAAAGAAATTTACCGGATTATTACTGACCATCCTGAACAAATTCAGCCCATCAATGGTTCCTGCCGGATCGGCATTGAGCCATCTTCCCAGCCACGGCAGATAATAGCGGAAGCCATAATAATATAGGCCGGTGGCATCGCGCTCTTTACCGGAATAACGCACAGTTTTATATTTCGCTTCCAGCGTATTACGCGAGGCAAATACCGCCGTACCACCAAACGGGTAATACTCTTCCTGGCTGATAATATCGCCGTTATGGTCCAGCTCTAATAAACTGGAGCCAATTTGGTTATCAAAGCTGTAGCGCAATTGATTATTAGCAATATCATCCGGTTTACCGTGTTGCCACAGTAATACCCGCACCTGGGCGCGACCCGCGGCGCCGACGGTTACCACCTGAAAATCTTCCGTCAGCTTATCGTTATTATGCTGAGTGCGCAGTTCCAGCCCCGGCAAATACACCACCTTGCTGGTTTGGCGTTGCTGAATACTTTGCTTAACGATGCGCATGCCATCACCGCCGTACAGGTAGCTTTCGTAGTCATTGTTGGGGGAGTTTCCAGCCTCACGCTTAACGGTAATCACCTGTTGCAACTGATTGCGGGCATCCCATTGCAGCGGCTGGCCGGGTTGTAATTGCTGCTGGTTACCGGCGGCATCAAACTGACTGCGGATATCAGCGGCAGTTAACCCATCCTGCTGTTGAATTCCGTGGTTGCTGGTATCGGATACTGTGATGTTTGTGGTGTAGCTGCTGGCGCCGGTATGCTGGATTTTCAGCAGGTTACCGGCGCGGTCATAGCTGTAACGGCGGGTGTAATTGACATATTGGTTGCCGTCAGTCAGTGAGACTAAGTCGGGCAGGTTGGCACTTTGCGCGCTGTTTTTATCGGATTCACGGCCGGTGGCCTCAATCAACTGATACAAGGTGTCATAGCGGTAAGTGGTTTCCGGCACGATTTTTTGATTGCGGTAGAAGCGGGTGGCTTCGGCATCATTATGGATAGCCAGAATATTGCCAACCGGGTCATAATCGTAGCGCAGGTCTTGCAGCAGGGTTGACCGGTCTTTCAGGGCCGGACGGGTGGTTTTAATACCGATAAGCCGTTGAGTTTGTGCTTCATAGCGGTATTCGGTGACCACGCCATTGCCACTCTCTTCGCGCAGTTTTTGCCCGGCGGCGGAATAGGTGAGAGATGCTACAATCACCTGTTTCGCTCCGCCATTCAGTGTCAGCCAACTGCCGCTGAGCTGACCGGCGCGGTTATAAGCCATCTGCTGGGTATGGCCTTTGGCATCAGTCTGGGTGAGAGGTTGGCCGAGGGCATCGGTGGTGCCGCGAGTGATAAACAGTTCATTGGCAAGGCGGGAGGCCCAACTTTGTTCTTTGCCAAACCAGTTCACCGGCCCGAGGGTATCGGTGAGTAAGCGGCGCTGTTGTTGCAGTGGCGCACCAGTGATAGACAAACTGACCACTTCCTGTAATCCGGCGGTATCGTAATGGCGGATGCACTGGCCGTTGAGGTTGGCGGCTTTATGCGGTTGGCTGTTGTCAGCGTAGAAGAAGCGATCGGTAATGGTTTTCTGCCCCCCTTCAGTGTGCTGATGATGCTCCAGCGGGCGGCCCAGTGTTGGCTCATAGCTGACCCAACTGCGGGTACCTTTGGCATCCAAACTCATCACTGGCCGGCCTTCAATATCAGCCAGTTGCAGTAAGGTGCCATTATCGACACCCTCGGTGCGCAGCGCGGTTCCGGCAAGGTTGTAGTGATAGCGGAAGTTATCGATTTCAAGCCGGGCATCACGGCTGGCAATCAGTTGCCCAATGGCATTATAACGGTTGCAAGTGATCAGCTCATCGGCTGCCTGACTGGCATCACTGCGGTTATAGGCCAGTGCACGAATACCCAGCCCGCGGTTATCGCTGATGGCGATGGCGGGGGTTGGTGCGCTCATCGAGACATTTTTAGACATAAATTTATTCCTTGCGTTGTTGTAAGAAAAATAGCGCTGACTCACGGTTAGTATTGCAACGGGTCAGTACCAGACGGGTTTGTTCGACATACTGCGGGTAGTCACCCCAGGTTTTCACATTAAACTCCGGCATTTGGCACGGTGGTAATAAAGCAGTAGGGAAAGGCAAACACTCATTTATGGTTACCGATGGCTTGCTGCTGCATGCGGATAACATCATCAGGCACAGGCTCATCAGCACATTTGTTACCTTTTTGTGCCGCACGTAAGCGTTTTTGTAGTTCACCGCTTTTTTCTCCCTCAATGCGCTCTTGTTCCTGAACTTTTTGCAGGTAGCTGGTAGTGAGTAAAATTTGCTCATTAAGTCTTTGATTAATCTCGCCAAAACGAACTAGTTGGGTATTGAGCGCGACATTCTCTATATTCAGTCGCTCCAGAGTTCGGCCGGTTTGTACCAGCCACATCACGATAGCCACCACCACCAGTGATAGGGCGACTTTGGCCAGTCCGGGGAGTATGCGTAAACCAATCATGGGTAGACCTCTCTGGGTAGTTCAAAATGTGGGCCATCTTTAAAGGTTTTCCAGTCGCCGCCCCATTGCAGCGGTAGTTCCATCTCTTGGGCGGCTTGCTTCATCGCTTTTGCCACCTGATGAAAGGCGCTCCAGTCTTCCCACGGGATTTGGTTGTTAACCATCGGGGCCAAATCGACGGCATGACCAGTCAGATGGCGACTATTAAGGGTTTTGCTGCTGCCGTTACGCACCAATTGGCGCTGGCGCTCAGGGGTTCGAATTCCTTCGATAACACGAAAATCGATAGTGCTAAGGGTTAATGCACGGCGCACAATTAATACCAGGTCGGGATGAATGCCGCGTAGGTTATGTTCGCTAATCTGACCAAAGCGAAACTGTGGTTTATCCTGTTGCATAGTGACCTCTGTTATTTAGGAGGGTTATGGTGACCAAAAAAACGGCTCCAGATATATTGCAGGGCAGTGCTGCCCATGGCGCCAAACAGGCCGGCAATGGCAAAAGCCATATAGGGACTTCCGCCACCTTCGAAAGAGAACAGGCCACCCAGCAAGCCGGTAAAACTGGAAACAATGACCTGACTTATCACCGCAGCCCAACTCCATTCGTCCTCTTGGGTATCCTTATTCAAGATGTAGCGAACCAGACCTCCCCAGGCAGAAAGAACGCCGATAATGACCCAGGTCAGAACAAAGTTATCGCCGGGGGCCAGTAAGTGCATTTGGGTTACCTTTGGTTGTTAGCCATCAGTGGCCCTGACCGCCAATGTATGCCGATCAGGGTTAATGGCTGATAGTGTTAGTTTGTCGCTGCGCTGACTTCTGCTGCGGTATCGTTTTCATCCTCACTGATCACAAACCACGGGAAGTATTGCGCCCGGCGCAGATAACCTTTGGCGGTAATTACCTTGATTTCACGCCCCAGTGGGTCGTAAACATGGGTATCGGCATAGGTATCTTTGCGGGCGCTGTCATCACTGATGTAACGCCAGTTATCAAGGAAGTAAGGTTGATAGGCACGGATGGCCAGCCCTTTATTGTCATACTCGACCCGGCCAGAAACCGCCCAACGCGAGGTTGTATTACTGACAGTTATCCCGTTGTTGTCGGTTTGCAGTCGGCCATCTGTATCGCGGATATAAGCTTCGCCAGACTCAACACGTTGTGCCGATTGCAGCACACGACCAAAACCATCACTGCACACAATCACTTGCTGGTGCTGTTGTTTTATCGCCTCGCGATCGTAGCTGTCGGTGGCTACGGTTATGGCATGAGGCGGGTGGCGTTCTTGGCTATCGTGAATTTCCATACTCATATATTCATCTAATGGATACTTACCTTGTCGCAGCCAACGGCGTGAACCCAGAGCGCAGAGATAACCGTCTTCCGTGAGGAATTGGTTTTGGATTAAGGTGTTAAAATCCAGTGAAGAATTGTTGAGCCATCCATCAACAAACTCATTGTCCGGTTTTATCATCCAGCTAAATGGCTGATAAAAAGAGAATTGAGCCACAGCGACTATCTCATTCTCTTTGGCAATCGCCTCTTCGATGCTATTTGGTGCAGTAAAGGGTGCCTCAGTGAATCCGCTGTCAACCACGCGGCCCTGATGTAATTCCGTACCCCAAAAGCGTGAGGAAGTGACCCGGCCAAAGGCATCCAATGCCACCTGATGCAGGTTATCGTTGATATCAGTCAACTGGTACGGGGTGATAAAGCGATAGTCATATTCGGCTGTAGTGGTACTGCCATCAGCCAGCGTGATGGCGGTAACAGCACAATTGTGTCGATCCCAATGTAGATGAGTTTTACCCACTAATTGAGAGCTCTGCTGTGACCATGGATGATAGAAGTTGCTGGCACCGGCATACTCAGTGAAGCCACGGCGGGCCACCCACACAGGGATCTCTTCATTATGATTAAACAAACGTGGGGCAAGGGTGTAACCTGCGGCTCGCAGTTGCTGACTCTGTTCTCTATAGGTCGGTAGCATCTTATTTAGCGCAGTGAGTGAACTGTCATCAAACTCAGCGGTTTCGCTATAAATAACCAGCCCTTGCAGCGGGTATTTTTGGTGATAAAACACTTCATTTTGGCCAGCAAAAACCTGTTCAAGTGGTGTGCCAAGTCTGTTTTCTTTATCTAACACAACTTCATAATTCAGGCCATTAGCCGGGACTGCATCAGCAGCATAAGTCAGTGCATCGCCGCGTTGCTGCCACGGCAGGCCGAGCAGTAATCCGTTGTCCTCAATCACATGCCGGTAGGATTGCTGGCTTTCGCTGATGCGCAACAGCCGTTGTTGTTCGTCATAACTGCTGGCCCAGTGCTGGTCTGCCAACCAGGAGTAAGGCGTCACTTTGTCCTGAGGGCGGCGTGGATAATTGATGGCCGCCGAGTGCAGCGGATGACCATACTCATTGCAGCGCAGCACAATTTGCTGGCTGCATTGTGGGTCTTGCGCAATGCGCTCATAGTGGTAACTGAGTTGCTCCAGTGACATTGGCATTACGATGGGTGAGACCGCGCGGCTATCCGCCGCCCGTACCTGCCGCACCTGATAGCGGGCGCTACTGGTGGTGTAAGGCACGTCGTTCAGGCCAATATCGTCCAGGCCATAGAGTTCGCTGTGCAACAGGCTGCCTTTCAACGCCCGATACAGCCAATAGCCCTGTTCTGGTGTGATGTCTGCCAGTAAATCATCAGTTTCAGATTGACGATTGAATTCAGTGAGGCGGGTCGTGGCTGGCCGATATGCCTGGTCATCTCCCTGCCAATATTCTGCTTGATAGCAGGTTTCATCATCAGCACGGCCGGTATGGAACCAACTGCGAGTGAGCGACGGTGGCGTGCGTTCCTGAGCGGAACCCCGGGCATCAACATGGGTATCCAGCGTATCCACCCGGCCAAAACCACGGAACTCGCGCTCGGCACCATCATAAAAGCCGTGGTAGTAATAAGCTTGCTGGCTCAGGCTATTTTGCGTGATTTCATCAAATTGCGTGGTGCGCGCCAACAAATGCATCGGGAACGGTAGGCCACAGGCAATTTTCTGTTTTTTACTGGCCGCCGCCGCTTTTTCATCCAGCCAGAACTGGGCTGAACTGCGGTAGGACAAGCGGCTCTCAGCCCCCATATTGTTATTGACGGTGGATAACAGATAAGGTTTGCGGGTCGTGAAATCATAGCGCCAATGGCGGTTTACCATATGTGGCACACTCAGCAGCAGGCTGGTGACCCCCAGACCTTGTACATCGGCTAATGTCAGTTGGCAGGTGTTATCGTAACGAACACCGTGCGGCAAGGGCAGTTTCAGTGGCGCGGCAAAACTATTCCCGCTCTGATTGCGGTAAATCAGCAGGTGATCGCTGTTGGCATAGATCAAATCAACGCTGCCAGAGCCGTCGATATCTGCCAGCCAGATATGTTGCGGGTTGAAACTGTCCACCGGCTGATTAAAACCGCTCAATGTGACCGGTTTGCCAAAGGTGCCATGACCTAAGTTCGGCCAACAGGTGACGTTATTGTGGCGCACCCGCATCAGGTGTTGCTGCCCGCTCCCCAGTGGATCACTGAAAGCCACTAACTCAGCATTACTGGCACCGGGGATCGGCAGAACGATGGCAGGGTCTTGATAGACTTGCAGCGCGGCAGCAAAACCATCGCGCTGATTAGCATACAGGCGCACACTGTTCGGCCCGATCAACGCCAGATCAGATAAGCCATTGCCAATCAAATCCGCTAATTGGGCTTGTGGGTGGAAATACTCGGTGGGCAATGCAGACAGCGGGGTGAACTGGGTCCAGCTTTGATCAGGGTTACGGCTGTAATAACCCGCCAGTCCCGGTTGGCTGATAACCCAGTCCAGACGGCCATCACCATTGATATCCATCAGGCTGGCACTATCACGCAAGGTAGGGATAGTGGGCAAAATTTGTGCCGCGCCGAAGCTGACGCCATCTTCACTATCCGCGGTGCGCACTGGCGGGTGATAGCGCCAACTGCCACTGTCTTGATACAACATGCCCGGCAACCCTTCACCGTTCAGGTCAACTAACTGATAATATGGGCTAAATTTGTCCCATTCAGGCATCGCCTGCCAGTGGTTCTCTGCGCCAGTTTGCAGCTCCTGATAATCAAATTCCAGTGGCGGTAAGGTCAGAGTGGTGCCGTCTGTTTCATGGGCCACTTGCTGGCAACTGATGAGCTGGCTGGCATATGGACTGGCCAGATAGTTCAGGCGCAGGCGAGCCACCAGTGCCGCATCGCTTTGGTTTTCATCGCCAGACAACAGTTGTAGGTTATGGTACATCAAGACCTGTTGGCACAGGCGGCGAGTGCGGACTTCAAAACCGTATTCGTAACGCGAGAAAGGATCCTGCCGCTCTGACCAGACAGCATCTGAATCACGTGGTGGAACCTCAGATAAGGTATTTGGGCGTTCGCCATAATCAAATACCAACGTAAATAGCCACTTGTCGTCTTGGGGGCGCGTTTTTTGGCCGCTAAATAGCGTCTCGCTTGACGTCAGATTGCCGTAGCGTACTTGCTGCAAATAGCGCTGAGCGCTGGCTTGTGGATGAGCAGCACTTTCTGCTGCATCAACGTGGGCGTCATCTTCACCTTGATAGTCATAGCAAATATGCTCGCCGGTGGCGGAGATAGACTCTTCCAATAACCATTCTGCGATATGTGCTGGATGCTCAGCAGCGGCAATATGTGCCTGTGGGGTTATACCCAGATAATGCTGCTGGCCATCAGTGCTGTAAACCCGCCAGAAAGCGGTTTGGTTGGATGTGGTGTCTTTGGGCTGCCAGAATTCGATACGAGCAAAACCGCCCTCTACGCGCGGCTGATATTGGGTAACGCTAAAGTTATTTGATGCACTATCTTGATATTTAAATTCGCTGTCTGATTTAGAAACGGCAATCAGGACTTCACCATTGGGACCAATAAACTCATCACGACTATCATAGTGAGGGACGCCACGCTCGGTGCGACGGCGAATCGCCATTATTCCCACATTCCAGCCGAGGCCGAACGGGCCATTACCGCTGCCACTGCTGTAACTTAATGCCAGTGCCGGTGCATAGCCACGGCCAGCAGAAATAGGCAAAGGCACGGTTAAGCTGGCTAATCCACTTGGGCCGATAGCACCCAGTGATTCCCCCATTCCTGTCATAGCACCGCCCCCTTTAGGGAGCGATAATGGCGCTACACCAATCTGTTGTTTGTTGTTTTCCATAATGGACTCCTGTCAGGCCTCCTGACGAAGGCCTGTTGGGTTAAGTAAGTAACTGCGGTTTTAGGAACGGATGGTGTAGCGAATGTGCAAAATGATATCGCTCAGGCGTTGTAACAGCTCCTGTTGCGTTCCGTTCGCATTCGCATTAGGGAAGCGCAGCTCGAAACTGCCATTATCGGTAATATCAATCCCTTCAAAGGGCAGGTACTTACCATCGTTGAAGTCCAGTTGGAACTGGCCACTGTCATTCATGCCGCGCGAAATGGCGATAGCCTCACAGCCTTTGGCGCAGGTTGTCTTATCCCCGGTGTAGCTCAGAACGGCTTGTACATCCTGATATGGCCCTAACACCGCAGGCAGTGTCACGCTAACCTGTTTGATACGACGTTTTTTGCCCAGTTTCATGGTTGCCGGGTAGTCTTGCTCCAATGCCAGATCACGGATGTTGATTTTGGCGCTTAAGATGCCCTCTGTGATGCTAATAAGACCACCACTGGTATCCTGTTTGGCATTGATAGCATCAGAAATTGCGCTGGATAAATCAAAGTTACCGGTGGTAGAGCGATGATAAACTTGCGCCAGCGAAATGGTACGATCCACTTCTAATGCGCGTTCATCTTCCATCAGCCAGATATTTTCCAGTTTTTGCAGATTCAGCATCAGATCTTCACCGGCCAGCAGCCCTTGATATAGATCATTCCAACCTGAGCGCGCGAACAGATGCTGTGTTTTGCTGGTGTCGATATCACGTTCCAGTGCACTTTTTGCCATCAGGCACAGTGGCTGCGCGGCATCGAACAGTTGGTAATACAGACCAGACAGGCGGCCAACCATCCAGTTGTACAGCTCTTTACCGCTAAAGCGGGTGCTCTGCATTTGGTAAACGGCCTGCGCGTGGGATTGCTCCATTTCAGCCAGATTGCTCTGTTTCTGCGCCATTGAGATCTGAAGATCCAGCCCGACGAGCTGCTCTTGCAACTGCTCAACATCTTTCTCGGCCAGGGTTTGCTGTAACTGCCACTCTTGCGCACGGCGCGCATGGTTGGCCCTGATATCGCTGATGTTTGCCCCCTGTTCGATGCCATTGGCGGTGATCTGCATGGAATAGCCAGTGGCTTGTGCAACCGCTCCCCAACGAGAACCCCCGTCAGCGAGCCCGAAGATATTAGGTGCCAGATCGAGTGCTGCACCGACACTGATTGGTACTATCGAGCTCATATTCAGAACATATGCAGCAGTACGGGCTGTTAAAACGTTCTGTTCATCGCTGGAAATACCCTCTTTAATTAATTTCTTATAGTAATCCCGGCGTTCTTCGGCGCTGCTTTTCATCACTCGGGTGGCTTTACGGCTACTTTGCATAAGTTCGATATTGGCATTTTGAATATCGCGGGTTTGCTGCAATACCCGTTGCTGTTGTTGTTGTAACAGTAGCGTCAAGGCTTCGTTATCTTGTTTCTCTAACGCATTTTGTAATGAGTTACCAAACTGCATCACTGAGTTGACGGCACCTTTGGCTCGTTCCAACAGCAGAGGGAAACGATACAGGCTGGTGGCAACAGCAGTTGGGGTCAGAGATGTACTGATCCCGTCACCGGCAGCGTGCTGGCGTTGTAACTCTTTTGGATCAATCGGGGTTGCAAACAGCGGCAGATACAGCGGTTGCCCTTCCAGGCTAAGATTATGGCGCAGGTTATACAGCAGAATGTCGAGCCTATCCCAATAGGAAAGCAGCACTTCGTTGTACGGTGGCAGGAAGTTGCCGTCTGGTTTGTTGCCGGAGATGGACTTCGCGTTATCTTTTAAACTCAGATCTTTCCAGTCATGTGCGACAGTAATTTCAGGGCGTGGCCCTAATAATTGGCTGGCCTGCACGTAATACATCTTGGCATCAACCAGAGTGTCGCGCTCCAACTGACGATAGGACTGATTACCACGGGCAATTAATACATCCAGTGTGCGCATAAAGACCGCTAACTTATATTGCATCGGATCTTTCATGGCAATAACGTCAGGGTCGGTTGTTGCCAGTGTGGTATTGCTGTCCCAGTCAGTATCTTTTTGCAGTGGCAATATATTCCAATAGCGGGGTTTATCGCCATCCGTTTGTAAAACACCTTTTTCATTACGATAGCCGGCACTATTAAACAGGAATTTTAACCAATGTTCGGCTTCATCAAAACGTTGTTCGGTAAGGAAACGGGCAGATGCTAATAATGGAATATGGAAGAACAGTTCCCACAGATAAATGCCATAAGACTGGTAAAAGGCTTCCAGAGTAACGGATTCATCTTGTAGGTTGTAATCAAAAAATTTGTCGATGCTGACTTGTAAGTTACTGATTAAATCCAGAGGATCGCTTACCCCCAATTTCGTTGGTTGGTCAGTAATAATAATATTTGAGCCATCAGAGTTACTTTTCCTCGCAGGTATTTCCCAACTGAAGGAAATATGTGTAGGTTTTTCTTTTCCATTCAG
>NZ_JAZGQA010000150.1:0-10992 GCF_048593855.1 Yersinia sp. 2542 StPb PI | reverse complement strand
TATATTATTTCAATGTGTTACTAATACATGTTAACTGGGGAAAAATAAAAAATTAACGCCCTAATGCCGTATTATATTCCACATTAACATTTTGTTCAGCCAACCTTCCGTAATTTGCCGATTTATAAGACTCTTTTAGCTATTTTAAGAATAAACCGAACAAATATATTTTATGGCTGGATGCTTTAACTGCTTAATTGATTGTTTTTCAATCTATTTAAGCAATGCTTTTCCACTTTTTGTTGCTGTTGATTATTTGCGCCATTTGCAATCAGTGTAGGTTATTACATGATTGGATGTTGAATTTTAGCTTATCAGCGCCCATTATTCACTTTGGCGGCATAAGCCGTAGAAATCAAAGGTGAAATTGGATATATGGAATGGATCGCAGATCCTACTATTTGGGCAGGACTGGCAACGCTGGTCGTGCTCGAAATTGTATTAGGCATTGACAACCTGATATTTATCGCCATTTTGGCAGAAAAGCTTCCACGTCATCAACGAGATAAAGCCAGAGTTACCGGTTTACTGTGCGCACTGTTGATGCGTTTGGTGCTGTTAGCCAGTATTTCATGGCTGGCCACATTAACGGCTCCCTTGGTCACCTTATCTGGCCACCCGTTCAGCGCCCGTGACTTAATCATGCTAGTCGGTGGGATATTCCTGCTCTTTAAAGCCACCATGGAGTTAAACGAGCGGCTTGAGGGCAAGGACCAGCATCAAGGTCAGCAGCGCAAAGGCGCACGGTTCTGGCCGGTCGTCGCACAAATTGTGGTGCTGGATGCCATATTCTCGCTCGATTCGGTTATTACTGCCGTCGGTATGGTAGACCACCTCGCGGTCATGATGGCTGCGGTGTGTATTGCCATAGGTTTGATGCTGTTGGCCAGTAAGCCATTAACCCGTTTTGTCAACGCGCATCCAACCATTGTCATACTCTGTCTGAGCTTCTTACTGATGATCGGTTTCAGCTTAGTGGCTGAAGGCTTTGGTTACCATATTCCAAAAGGGTATCTGTACGCTGCGATTGGTTTCTCCGTCATTATTGAATCGCTCAATCAATTCGCACAATTCAATCGCCGTCGCTTTTTGTCAACGGTTAGACCGTTACGTGAAAGAACCGCAGAAGCAGTGTTACGTATGCTAAGTGGCAAACACGAAGAGGCCGAGCTGGATAACCATACTGCTAACCTGATCGCTGATAATACCAGTGTCGGCCAAGAGGTGTTCAATGAGCAGGAACGCCGCATGATTGAACGGGTGTTGGGGCTGGCGCAACGTACCGTGAGCAGCATCATGACATCACGGCATGATGTTGAGTATCTGGATCTTAACGATCCGCCAGAGAAACTGACTCAGTTGCTGACAAAAAATTTGCATACCCGAATTGTGGTTACTGAAGATAGTTCGACCGATGAACCCTTGGGTGTTATTCACGTCATTGATTTATTAAGGCAGCAGTTAGCAGATGAAAAGCTCGACTTACGCGCATTGATTCGCCAACCGTTGATTTTCCCCGAGCAGGTTTCGCTGTTGATGGCATTAGAGCAGTTCCGTCAGGCACAGACGCATTTTGCCTTTGTCGTGGATGAATTTGGTTCCATCGAAGGGGTGGTTACCCTGACCGATGTGATGGAAACCATTGCCGGTAATCTGCCCGTGGCCGGTGAAGAGTTGGATGCCCGTCATGATATTCAGCAAACCGAGGATGGTTGCTGGATTGCGAATGGCTATATGCCGCTGGAAGATTTGGTGCTCTATCTGCCGCTACCTATCGATGATAAACGTGAATATCACACCTTGGCCGGGTTAATCATGGAGTATACCCAGCGCATCCCGCAGGTCGGTGAACAGATGAAAATTGGTGACTACCTATTTGAGCCGTTGGAAGTCAGCAGCCATCGTATCTTGAAGGTAAAAATAACACCGTTGAAAGTGCCTGACCCAGATTATGAAGTGTAATAAACCGTCGTGATTTGGCGTAAAAGCCGGGTAAACTCGCCCGGCTTTTTTATCGTGATAGATTGTGATTACAAGTGCACAGGCACCAGAATCTCAGTGGCAACAATCACCACCACCAACCCGACTAAAACCGGTACCGAGGTGCGTTTCACCACTTCAAATGGTGAAATTTTTGCCATACCAGCAACAGCAACCACCACGCCCGAAACCGGGGATAAAGTACGCCCCAAATTTGAAGCCTGTAGCATCGGAATAACCAGATAGGCTGGATTTATCCCCATCTGAGCTGCCAGTTTTGGAATCAATTCAACAAACGCATAGAACGGCGCATTGCCTGACCCGGTGGTCATAGCCGCCAGCATCGTAATCACCACCAGTACCAGCATCATAATAATGCCACCGGTACCAAAAGATTGAGCTAGCCCAATCAGACCACTGATAAAACCAACGGTACTCAACCCTTGTGCAAATACCCCGGCGGCAACCAAAAGCATTACTACAGTAGCAAACGCATCGGCCATGCCACGATAAGCCACCTCAAGGCCGGTAAATACTGTTTTAGCACTGAAGCTGCGTAAGAATTCAATGACGGCGGCAATCAGCATGCAAATCACCAACACTGTAATAATATGCAGTTCCGGCCCCCATTTACCGTCAAATATCAGCACGCCGATAATCGGGGTAAAGGGTAAAATGGCATAGAAACCCGGCGCATTGGTGGTGATGTCATTAACATCCATCATCTCATGCTTTTCCTGACTTTTATTATCCAGATAGCGCTGCCAGAAGAAGTGCGCGATAGCCATGCAGACAATCGCGGCAATAGAGATAGGTAAGGTGGTTTTAAAAGCAAAATCGACTAATGGCATCTCAGAGGCTTTCGCTGCCAGTACCACATCGCCTGAGGTTGGCGCGAGAATAATTGCCGCCGGTGATGCACAGATTGCAGCTGCGGCACCCCGACTGATACCGACGTTAACCATCACTGGGAACAGTGTCGCCATCAGTAACACGCCCAACCCGGTTGCCGATGATACCGCCAACGACATCAAGCAAGCCACAAGATAAGCCGCAACCATCAGTAAGTATGGGGAATTGATCATTTGCAGTGGTTTAGAGGCAATCTTAACCACGACATCATTGGCACCGATATGGGTCATATAAGCCGCAAAGCCACATAACATCATGATCATCATGCCAAGATCGCCACCACGGCTCATCAGCAAGATTTTGACATATTCAACAATGTCCGTCGCCCGCCAGCCGGTTGAGGTCGCACTGGCAGGTAATACATTCTTGCCCATCAAGGCACTGATAATTAATAGCAGTAAGCCACCGACCATCAGCACACCTGTTGCTGAATAGCCTTTAATAATATAACGGCCTACACCTACGGCCACGACTATCCCAATCAAAAGATCTAACATATACCCTCTCTGAATCTTGCCTGTTGCTGTGTGTTGCTAAATATTGCTTCAGCATTATTATCGTTAAAATACTTAAATGGCTCTGCACTCTGCCCAAAGTCCATCGGCGAGTTTATGACATCTATCAATGATTCGCAGAGATTTTAGAAACAAATAGTAGTTTGTGAGCAAGAGAGAGGATTTTATGTTTTGAATGGCGAGATTGGTGAACAATCATACAACAAATAGATAACAGTATGCCGTCATTATCTCCGATAAACAGCCATGCCTATCGGAGATAATGGGTAATTAAAGCTTATCGATAAGCTTTTTAAGATCTTTGCTAGCACGGTTTTGTTGATTACGCTCTGCCCAATCATTGAGTGCTTTTTTAGCTCGCTGCTGTAATTCATTACGCAACAACTGTTCGACATTCAATTGATAGCTAAGCTGAGTCCACGGACCATAAATGCGCAGAGGGATATCAGTAGCTTGCAACATTTTTACCAGGCTATCTTGCCCGCTCCAGCCTTGCATAACCCGCACCGCCAGATTCATATCACATTGCTGTGCGGGTAAATTAAGTGACCCATTACCTTTAATAGAAATCAACGCCGAATCGGCACTAAGATTACTGACTTTCATTGATCCTCGGTGCAACGCCAGGCTCGCTTGTAGCTGTGTAACCTCAGTATAACGCTCATAACGATCCTGACCTTTGACATCACTGGAACTGCGAGTCACCGCCTGTTGAATAAGCTGTTGAATATTCAGCCCTTCCAGCCGCGCATTAGTCATGCCGAACTGCGCATCCCCCTGCCAACGGTGGTTGAATGCCTCAACATTGAGGCCATCACCAGACAACTGCGCTTTCATGGAAAATTTGCCCGTCATCATCGGCGGCAAACCGGCGGCCAATAGAACCGGCCCCAATTCCATATGGTTTATCACTGGGTTAACGGTAGCCAGGACCCTCTTGCCCGTCACATCCAGTGAGCCTGGCAACGAAAAATCGCCCTCAACCGCACTACCGGTTAAGCGGCTAATCTCTACATTCCCGCGCTGATTAGAGGCTTGAAGATTGAGTTGACTGATTTTAATCGCCCGATAGACCAGGTTATTCGCCGTTAGCGATATTTGGGCGGTAAAGTCGCGTAATGCCTGCAAGTCCTGCCCGACATCATCATCAGCCTGAATCGCAATCACCGGCGCTGTCACGGCAAGCTGTTTGGCCGTTTCTTTGCTGGCAACCGTACTTTTAGACTCCCAACCAAAAATAGAATCCAGATTAAGATTGTCGGCAGCCAAATTGATAACATAATCGGGTACCTCCCCCAAGGTGGCCTTGGCGGTCCCCGTCAACTGGTTGTTATTAGCCGAGAAGCTCAGTTGGTTCAGCAATAATTGTTGAATATCGTGTTGATAACTGGCTTGTAGTGTCCCTTCGCCGCTCACGCCGCCAACAGGAATATCCGCACCTTCCAATTTATAACTGAATTGGCTGATATTGGCGCTGTACTGCTGTGGATAATGGCGCATGTCTGCATCCGCGACCAGTGAGAAAGTCACATCACGTTGGTTACGGTTAACACGGCTGGAGAGAGAGATATGTACTTGGCGTTGGGCATCTTGTTGAAGTTCAAGATTGATATCGCGTACATTGACTTGATCATTGTCTGCCCGCTGCCAAATCAACAGGCTATCAGCGATTTGTACTTTATTAATGTCGAGCTTCCAGGCACGGTGCTCATTAACAGGCACATTACCGGATGGTGCAACAGGAGCGTCAGGCTGTTGTTGGGCTTCACTGTCGGGCGTCAAGCGGATAACCGCCCCTTTCAACATCACCTGTTTTACTTCAAGTTGATGTGATAATAGAGGCCAAAGTTTGACATCCAGCCGCATATTTTCAGCACTGACAACCGGTGCCGCCGCACCGGGGGCAGTCAGCGCGGTCCGGCCAGCAATAATGCTAAGCTGGGGCCAGACATGCCAGCGCAAATCCCCTTCCAGTTGCAACTGATAACCACTTTTTCTCTCTACCTGTTTGACCATGTAGGCGCGAAAGTCATTAGGATTAACCAGCAATACTAATGCGCTCATCCCTGCAACTAACACAACCAGCAGGATAATTAACGTCGTCAGTAATCGTCTCATGACATCCTCTTGTCTAATCAGGCTAAAAAGTCCAAACAGGCTAAACTTTGCGCAAGAAATGGCTAATCTTTATCGATACGACTGGCTACAGCACCTTGTTGACCACGATATTTTGCGTCCTGACGGCTGTTATAAGGGCGCGCTGCTGGGCCGGAGAGTGGTTCAAAACTCAGCGCGCCAATTAACATCCCTGGGCGTAGCGCCAATGGCAGCTTACCTGAATTATAGAACTCCAGCACAATCCTGCCTTGCCAACCCGGATCTATACGGTGTGCGGTAACATGCACCATTAATCCAAGGCGAGCTAATGAGGAACGACCATCAAGCCAGCCGACCAAGTCATCAGGGATTGTCACCGACTCCAGTGTCACTGCCAGCGCCAACTCCCCTGGATGCAGGAAGAATGCCTCCCCTTCCGGCAGATTGATTTCATCGCTCATGACTCGTTCCAGCGCTTCGCTGACTTCATCCTTCGGGCCGCTTAAGTCAATAAATGCCGCCGTGTGACCATTGAATACACGGAATTGGTTGCCTAAGCGAACATCGACTGTGGCACCATTGATACGTTCTACCGGTGGGCGGGGATCAATACCTAATTTACCGCTGTCCAGCCAGGCTTCTATGTCACGATCGCACAGTCTCATTGCTAAAATCTCCATCAAAATTCGCATGTTACAGCTTATCTACTACGCAAGCTGCCATATTAAGAAGCAAAGGTCCAGACGAACATTACTCAAAGAACTGACTGATTTTCGCTTTTAGAATATCGATCGCAATTCGGTTCTTACCACCGCGAGGAACGATAATGTCAGCATATTGTTTGGATGGTTCTATAAATTGCAGAAACATTGGACGCACAGTCTTCTGATATTGCGCCATCACAGAGTCCATCGAACGACCACGCTCATTAACATCACGCTTCATACGGCGCATCAGGCAGATATCCAGCGGGGTATCAACAAAGATCGAGAAATTCATCTCCTGACGCAGACGGATATCGGTCAACAACAAGATCCCTTCCAAAATAATCACTTTTTTGGGTTCTAAATGGACGGTTTCTTTTTTGCGGGTGTGCTCAGTGTAACTGTAAAGCGGCAGTTCAATCGACCGGCCTGCTTTCAACGATTGCAAATGCTCCAGCAATAAGTTGTGATCCATGGCACTGGGATGGTCATAGTTGGTTTTGACCCGCTCTTCCATTGACAGATGACTCTGGTCTTTGTAATAACCATCCTCAGGGATAACGCCGATATGTTGGTCACCTACCTGCTCGCGTAATTCGCGATACAGCGTGCTGGCGATAAGACTTTTTCCGGAGGCTGAGGCACCCGCTATCCCGATAATGACGCACTGGTGTGCTTTGTCAGTCATAAAATTAAAGACCTGATTACGAAGTGTGAGGGGAGACAAAGCACGCTAGGTGCTTCGAGCGCGGCAATTATAAGGAGTTAGCGGGTTTGATGCCAGCACTATACCCTGCGTCTTTGACGCCGCAGGGGTGTTAGCGGCTCTCACGCACCCGAATTACTGACCTATGTCAGCTCATCGGGGTTTATTCGTTTGCTGCCTACCTGCAACGCCAATGACTTTGGGTATAATTTTGCGTCTTTGACGCCGCAGGGGGGTTAGCGGCTGTTACACCGCGCGGAATGAGATTTCCGTTGGGATAGCTTCCCCTTGCCAGTACATCTCTGCCGCCACATTTGATGCCAGTTGGCGATAGATATCAGCAAATTCACTGTCAGGGTGGCTAATAACCGTTGGTTCGCCGCGATCAAGATCTTCGCGCAAAGAAATATGCAATGGAATTTGGCCCAACAGTTTGCAATGGTACTTCTGCGCCAGTTTCTCCGCCCCGCCGGTGCCGAAAATAGGCTCCAAATGGCCGCAATTGCTGCAAATATGCATGCTCATATTTTCAATAATACCCAACACTGGCACATGCACTTTCTCAAACATCACAATGCCTTTCATGGCATCGATTAAGGCAATGTCTTGTGGCGTTGTCACCACCAATGCTCCCGTCACCGGAATATTTTGCGACAGCGTCAACTGGATATCACCGGTACCCGGTGGCATATCAATCACCAAATAATCCAAGTCCGGCCATAAGGTGTCTTGCAGCATCTGCATTAATGCCTTACTGGCCATCGGGCCGCGCCACACCATAGCGTTCTCATCAGTGACCAGATAACCAATCGAGTTAGTCGCCAGACCGTGAGCCATGATCGGTGCCATATGCTTGCCGTCAGGGGACGTTGGCCGCTGATTCATGGTTCCAAGCATATTGGGAATGGAAGGGCCATAAATATCGGCATCCAGAATGCCGACTTTGGCCCCCTCTTCCGCCAATGCCAGTGCCAGATTAACGGCGGTACTGGATTTCCCCACACCACCTTTACCCGAACTGACAGCCACAATATTACGCACGCCTTTGATACCCGGCTGATCATTGGCACGTTTGAGCGTGGTGATATTATGTGACAGCTTCCAATCAATAGCTTTAGCACCAGTCACTGCCAGCAATTCCCCGCTGACCGACTCTTTCAATGCATCAAAACCATATTGCCAGGCAAACGGCATCACCAGCTCGATATGCAACACATTGTCCAATAAGGCGCAATGGTGGATAGCACGCAGGGTATGGAGATCCTTTTGCAAGGTTGGGTGAGTAAAGGCCGTAAGAACCTTTGAAATTTGTGATTGCAGCAGGTCAGGGGTGGTCTGCTCGGGGGATTTTGGGCTCATCCCGGCTCCTTGAATTTATCGTTATTAACCAATGATAGTGTACCAGAACTCAGTTGCCCCTGTGTCACCAAAGTAAACCGATTATGACTTAAGGCAAAGTGCGGGTTGCCTTACCCTAGCGGCAAGCCAGCATATCGGTTAACATCAAAGACCCTTTAATCGACATAAAGAAAGCAATTTCCCACTATGGCTCAAGTCGCGAAAAAAATATTGGTGACGTCCGCGCTACCATACGCTAACGGTTCTATACATCTCGGCCACATGCTCGAGCACATCCAGGCAGATATCTGGGTCCGTTTCCAGCGAATGCGCGGCAACCAGGTTCATTTTATCTGTGCAGATGATGCCCACGGCACCCCGATCATGCTGAAAGCTCAGCAACTGGGTATCGAACCAGAGCAGATGATTGCCGAAATGAGCCAGGAACACCAACAGGATTTCGCCGGTTTCGCTATCAGTTATGATAACTATCACTCCACTCACAGTGATGAAAACCGTGAACTGTCGAGCCTGATATACAGCCGTCTGAAAGCAAACGGTTATATCAAGAATCGCACCATTTCTCAGCTCTATGACCCTGAGAAAGGCATGTTCCTGCCCGATCGTTTTGTCAAAGGCACCTGTCCGAAGTGTAAAGCGCCAGATCAATATGGCGATAACTGTGAAGTGTGTGGCGCAACCTACAGCCCGACTGAACTTATCAGCCCAAAATCGGCGGTTTCTGGTGCGACTCCGGTGATGCGCGAATCTGAACATTTCTTCTTCGACCTGCCGGCCTTCAGCGATATGTTACAAGCCTGGACGCGTTCTGGTGCGCTGCAAGAGCAAGTTGCGAACAAAATGCAAGAATGGTTTGAGTCTGGCCTACAACAGTGGGATATCACCCGTGATGCGCCCTACTTCGGTTTTGAAGTGCCGGATGCGCCAGGTAAATATTTCTATGTCTGGCTGGATGCCCCAATCGGCTATATGGGGTCGTTTAAGAATCTGTGCGACAAGCGCGGCGATCTGGACTTTGATGAGTTCTGGCGTGAAGGTTCTGAAACCGATCTTTATCACTTTATTGGTAAAGACATTGTTTACTTCCATAGCCTGTTTTGGCCTGCCATGTTGGAAGGTAGCAATTTCCGCAAACCGACCAATATCTTTGTTCATGGTTATGTCACGGTAAACGGCGCGAAAATGTCGAAATCACGCGGCACATTCATTAAAGCCAGCACCTACCTGCAACACTTTGATGCTGATTGCTTGCGTTATTACTACGCCGCGAAACTCTCTTCACGCATTGATGATATTGATTTAAATCTGGAAGATTTTGTCCAGCGTGTTAATACCGATATCGTCAATAAAGTTGTGAATCTGGCTTCGCGTAATGCAGGTTTTATCAATAAACGTTTTGGCGGTAAATTAGCCGACCAGTTGGCAGATCCGGTGCTGTATAAAACCTTCACTGATGCGGCTATCAGCATTGCAGATGCCTATAACAGCCGCGAATCAGGCAAAGCTATCCGTGAAATCATGGCACTGGCTGATATTGCCAATCGTTATGTTGATGAACAAGCCCCGTGGGTGATAGCGAAAGAGGAAGGTCGCGATGCCGACCTACAAGCGGTTTGCTCCTTGGGTATCAATCTGTTCCGCGTACTGATGACTTACCTGAAACCGGTATTGCCATCGCTGACTGAACGTACTGAGGCTTTCCTCAATACCGAACTGACGTGGGATAGCATTCAACAACCGCTGTTAGGCCATCAGATCAATACCTTTAAAGCCCTGTTCAATCGTATCGATTTAGATAAAGTTAACGAAATGGTTACTTCGTCTAAAGCGGATATGGCACCAACAGTGGTAGCCACCGGGCCATTAGCTGACTCTCCGATTCAGGAAACCATCAGTTTTGATGATTTTGCTAAAGTGGATATGCGTATTGCGCTGATTCAGCAGGCAGAATTTGTTGAAGGCTCTGATAAGTTATTGAAATTGACTTTGGATATCGGCGGCCAAACTCGCCAGGTCTTCTCTGGCATCCGTTCTGCCTATCCTGACCCGAAAGTATTGGAAGGCCGATTGACCATGATGGTGGCTAACCTGGCACCACGCAAAATGCGCTTCGGTCTTTCAGAAGGTATGGTGATGGCAGCAGGCCCTGGCGGTAAAGATATCTTCCTGCTTAGCCCAGACAGTGGTGCCCAACCCGGCATGCAAGTGAAATGATTTGATGTATGACAGAGTTCTCTGACGAAAGTGGTTGTCAGGGAATAACTAAATTGTCAGGAAATAGCAAAAATGCCGGTCAGGGGAAACCCAACCGGCATTTTTTATCGCACAATGTTGGTAATGGTGGACAACCGCTCCCGTTGCCATGCCTCCAACCAAAACAGCATATTAATAAATAAGCTTAATGAGAAAATAAGAAACAGAATACTGTCCAGCAAGGAAACCTTAATTAGCGCGTTAATAATAATATTCTTATGATGTTTCATCTCGACAAAACCTGATGCGAAAAACCAAAATACGCCGATGACGCCTAATAAATTTAACATCACAACCGGCCAATGCCACCTTGCCAGTAAAAAGAAAATCCACGACAGTAACATCAGGGAAATAACGGCATCATCCAGTTCAAATAATAGAAAGAAACTTATATATAATGCACTAAAGCAAGCAATAGTGAGACCAAACGGATACTCTTCCGGTATAACAGCAGCAAATTGTTTTT